>JBJTAU010000318.1:0-5848 GCA_046090965.1 Limisphaerales bacterium
GTTTACATCTTCTGGGGCATCCCCGCCGTGGTGCTGGGCATCATCGTGCTCTTCGCGATGACCGACCGGCCGAAGGATGCGCGGTGGCTCACCGCCGAGGAACGCGACGCCTTGGAGTCCGAACTCGAACGCGAGCGTGCCAGCCGTTCCCAAGGCAAACGCATGACCGTGCTCGAAGCGTTGCGCCACCCGAAAGTACTCCTGCTCGCGCTGGCCTACTTCTGCACGGTGACGGGCAGCTACGGGATCGAGTTCTTCCTGCCGAGCATCTTGAAGGATTGGTATGGGATGGATTTCAACAAGCTGACCTGGCTGGTGATGCTGCCGCCGCTGGTTGCGTTGGGCAGCCAGCTCTTCGCCGGGTGGAGTTCCGATCGGATGAAAGAGCGGCGCTACCACGCCGTGGTGCCGATCCTCATTGGGGCGAGCGCCATCGGCCTAGCGCCGTTCACGCGGGGTGAATTGTGGGTCACCGTGGTTTGCTTCATGGTGGCGTTCGCGGGATTCAAAGCCTACATGCCGGCCTTCTGGTCACTGCCGAGCCTCTTCCTCACCGAGGCGGCGGCGGCGGGGAGCATCGGCCTCATCAACTCCATCGGCAACCTCGGCGGCTTCCTCGGCCCGACGGTGCTCGGCGAGGTGGAGAAACGCACCGGCTCCTTCGTGGGCGGCCTCTACGTCCTCTGCGCCTCGATGCTCATCTCCTCAGCCATCATCTTCTTCCTCGGGCTGGGGCGGCGGGAGAAGGTGGAGAAGTGAGGCCGCGCTTGCCGCGCCTCACGGTGCGCGCAGCACGGTGTAAACTCGCGCGAACCATTGGGCTGGCGACTCCGCGCCGCTGGGGGCGGGCGGCGGTGGGGTGCGAGCGACAATAGCAGCTTGGACTACCCCGCTGTTGACAGCCGCATCGAGTTGCGGTGACTGAGTGCCGATCACGACCAGTTTTCCCTTTGCCCCTTTCAGCACGGCCACATCCCGCGCCGGAAAAGTTTGTGGCAAATTGATGAACAGCACGACGGCGCTGGAGGCCAGATTGGCGATCTCTCCGACACGCCCGGCCGGCCACTCTCGCGGATCACCGGACATGTCCCGCTTGAGTTCTTTGACCTCTTTGAGCGTGACGCCCTTGGCCTTAGCCAAGCCCGCTTTGAATCCCTTGAGTTGGGCTTCGTTGTTGGGATTCGCCACGCCCTCGATCGCCTCAGTGACCACGATCACCGTTCCCTGATTGTTCAACACCTTCGCGACCTCCTCTGCGCCTGCCGCCCCAACCTGCTCGAAGGGTTTCAGATTAGCGCGCGATGATTCCTTGGAGCAGGCAGCGGCACCGAGAATCGCCAAGACTGCCACGACCGCGATGATGATTGTTTTCTTGTCCATAGCAAAAAGTCCCGCCATACGACGGACAGAACAGTAAACAACGCTACCCTTGTTTCCAAGCCGAAACCGCCGGAACAGCCGACCCCGAACAGTCCTTGCAAGTCACAGCTTAGGATCCCAACTGCTGTCATTCTGCGTTCCGGTGGGAATTCCTCCGAAGGTAACCGGACTCGTCTTGGGCACCAAGTCCACAGTGCCATCGATGAACACGATGCCCGTCCGTTTCCCGTGCGGGATGCCGATGTTGGGCATATACCAGCCAGAACTGTAGTTCATCGGATCGGCCGCGTCACCACTGGCCCCGCCGCTGTAGGTGGTATAGGAAGTGTAGGTTCCAGGAGTCGAACTGTATGCGTAATGAACCATGCAGCCAGCATTCGCCGTGGTCATTGACGCAGTGTCATAGGCGAACACCTTGTCCTTCGGATTGTTGACCGAAGTGATCCTCAACGAAGGGAACGGATTGCCCGGCGGACTCGGCCCCAGTCCTTGACCGCCGAGATACGGATTGAGGCGGTAACGTTGATTGGCCACATAACTCACCTTACCGGCCGTGAAAACAACCGTCGGCTCGTAATTTGGATTCTTATGCTCTTGCGCTGGACAATTGTAGCTGCTGTTGCCGCCAACACCTTGTGGATTTTGACCGGCGACTAAGGTGGGCGTTACCGGAGGGGCGGCCAAGTAGGGAGACATCAAGGATCCCCCTCCCGTCGCATTGTAGTTTGGTTGGGCGGTGTTGGGCAGCGCTCCCTGTCCCCATGCATAGGGCAATCGGTCATCGCCCTCACCCGCGTAGAGTTGGCCAGACAGCCCCCATTGCTTCTGGTTGTTGATGCACACCGAGCCCTGCCCCTTCTTCTTGGCGCTCGCCAACGCCGGCAGGAGCATGCCTGCCAATATCGCGATGATGGCGATGACCACGAGCAGTTCAATGAGCGTGAAACCCTGATGGGCTTGACGCGACCGATGGCCGAGGAAGGTGGCACTCATAGTTCAGGCAGGTTCTGACGATGCTGTGCCATAACCATTCGGCCCTGTCAACCGCCTGAGTTTTGACACCGCCGGAGATTGTGTCGGAGCGATTTTCCCGCCACGCCGGCTGCGGCCCCTGAATGACCACGCAAAGAACGCGTCAAGTTGCGCACTGATGAATCCCACGCCTAGGGCCAACACGACCGGGCAGGCAAGGCAGCGCTGGAAGCTCTCCGGCGCGCTGCTGCTCCTCGGGGCAGCGGTCTGGTTTCTTCACGCGACGTTCAAGAGCGACATTCCCAAGCCCAACGTGAAGCCATTCGCCTCGCTTGGAGGGCTTGCCGCCGACGAGATGGTATCGTTGATCGGCACTCAAGGCAGCATCGCCATCGTTTCGGAAATCCCAGACCCCAAGTCTCCCGCCAGCGATGCAATGGTCCGCTCCATTCGGGTGGTGGCCGTGGAAGTCGAGGCATTCAAGGAAACCCTGCGGCGACAGGGGCGCTTCACCATCCTCTCCGAACTCAAACTGGTGCGCCCCGCCGACGCTATCAAAACCGCCTGGCCACCCGACGGCTTTCGGAACTTGCTTCAATCGCTTCCGGACCACGCCACGCTGGTTGCCTTCTGTTCTCTGCCTAGCCAACTCACTCCTACCGAGCGAGCGTTGCTCCAATCCCGGTCGGGCCGATTGATCATCGTGGGTGGGGTGGTGCCCGAGGTGAAACCGCTGGTGGATGGACGGGTCGCACACCTCGCCATCAGCGCCCGGGTGCCAACGCCTCAACAGGAGAGCAACGAGGTTGAAACTCCACAGGCCTGGGTGCGCCGTGTCTATGCTGTGCTGAAACCGTGACGAACGACGAAGGAGCACCTACTGGCCCAGAATCCAGAAGTTGTCGTTGTTCGAGCCGAAGGTGATGGGGCTGGTCTTGGGGACGGACTCGGCGTGGCCATCCATGAAGGTGACGCTGGTGCGGCGGTCGTGGTAGAGGCCGATGTTTGGCGCGCGCCACGGTTCACCCGCCGGGTAGTTCAACGGGTTGCTGCGATCATTGTCCCCTTGGGAATTGCTGAAGAAGTTGTTGGCACTGCCGGGAGTCGGCATGTAAGGCGTGCCCGCGTTGTTCGCATCGAACGAGTAGACCCGCTCAGTGGGACGCTGAACACTGGTCATGCGAAACGGAGTATGGACGTTTCCGGCGAACGTGCCGCCCATTGAACCAGGCCAACCTCCGGAATCGCTAAGTTGTGTTCCCGGTCCCATGCCGATGATGCCCAGATATGGATTCACCCGGTAGTGAGAGCCTTGCAGCCAATCAATGCCGAACGAGCTGACGGCCACGACTGGCTGCACGCCGTTCGGGGGATAGGCGGCACAGGCATAACTCTTCAAGCCTCCAAGGTAACGTCCCACCATGGACTGCCCATTCACTGCCCCGTAGGCCGTGATGCCACCATAGGGATTCAAGCTGGGCGTCATCCACGCAAACGTCGTCTTCTCGTCGTTATCGCCCGTGTAAAGCAGGAACCCGGTGGCCATCTGCTTGACCGAGTTCAAACATTGGGTCGCCTTGGCCTTTCCTTTCGCTTTGCTCAAGGCAGGCAGGAGCATCCCTGCCAGTATGGCAATGATGGCGATGACCACGAGCAATTCGATCAAGGTAAACCCGAACAAGACTCGCCGCTGCACGGTCCCGAGCTTGACGTTGCTTGAGGTAAACATCGAAATCTCCGACGCATCATGCGCGCCGTCATTCAGCGGGTTTCCTCAGCCAGCGTCACCATTGCCGGACAGGTCAAGAGCGCCATCGGGCGCGGGTTGCTCGTGCTCGTGGCCGTGGAGGACGCGGACACGGACGCGGATCGCAACTGGCTCGCCGGGAAGATCGCGCGCCTGCGCATCTTCGCGGATGACGCCGGGTTGATGAACCGCTCGGTGCAGGACGTGGGCGGGGAGATTCTCGTCGTGAGCCAGTTCACGCTGTTCGCCAGCACGCAGAAAGGCAATCGGCCGTCCTTCCTCCGCTCCGCGCGGCCCGAGGTGGCCATCCCCAAATACGAGGCGTTCGTCGCGCAACTCGCGAAGGAACTCGGCCGGCCCGTCGCCACCGGCGAGTTCGGCGCGGAGATGCAGGTGGCGTTGGTGAACGATGGCCCCGTAACCATCACGGTGGACACGCGGGCAAGGGAGTGACCGTGGCGGTGGTCTGTGACCGCCGCGCAGCCGTTCCGGCGGGGAAGGCCCGGGTGCAGCTCACCGCCACAACGCGCACCCCAACCAAACCGCTTGCCGCGCTGGGACGTGTCCGTTACAAAACGTCCTCTTTGCGCGGCCAACCGCGTGACACAAACGAACTGCTTTCAACCTTCCAACCTCAACTTTCACCTCCCCCTCATGGCCTACACCACCTGCGCCGTTCCCGCCGGCGGGAAAATCTCCATCGTCAGCGGCAAGCTCAACGTCCCCGACCAGCCGATCATCCCGTTCATCCGCGGCGACGGCACGGGGCCGGACATCTGGGCCGCGAGCGTGCGCGTGCTCGACGCCGCGGTGGCGAAGGCCTACGGCGGCAAGCGCCAGATCGCGTGGATGGAAGTCTTCGCGGGCGAGGCGGCGTTCACGAAGTTCAACAACTGGCTGCCCGACGACACGGTCGAGGCGTTCAAGGAATTTCTCGTCGGCATCAAGGGCCCGCTCACCACGCCCGTCGGCGGCGGCATCCGTTCGCTGAACGTCGCGCTCCGCCAGATGCTCGACCTCTACGTCTGCCTGCGTCCCGTGCAGTATTTCACCGGCGTCCCCTCGCCCGTGAAGCGCCCCGAACTCGTGGACATGGTCATCTTCCGCGAGAACACCGAGGACATCTACGCCGGCATCGAATACAAGGGCGGTTCGCCCGAGGCCGGGAAGGTGCTCGAATTCCTCCAGGCGAACTTCCCGAAGGACTTTGAGAAAATCCGCTTCGGCACCACCGAGAAAATCGCCTCCTACATGGCCGCCGCCGGAGCCGCCGGACACGGCACGCCGCCCGTCGAGGTCGGCATCGGCATCAAGCCCGTCTCCACCGTCGGCACCGTCCGTCTGATGAAGGCCGCCGTGGAATACGCCCTCCGCAACAAGCGCAAGAGCGTCACCATCGTCCACAAGGGCAACATCATGAAGTTCACCGAAGGCGCCTTCCGCGACTGGGCCTACGGAGCCGCCCAGCGCATTTTCGGCGACAAGGTTTACACTTGGGCGCATTGGGAAAAGACCAAGAAGGACAAGGGGGAGGAAGCCGCGAACGCCGAGCAGAAGGCCGCGCTCGCGGGTGGCGCGATCCTCATCAAGGACGCCATCGCCGACATCGCCCTCCAGCAGGTGCTCACGCGCCCGACGGATTTCGATGTGATCGCGACGCTGAATTTGAACGGGGATTATCTGAGCGACGCGCTCGCCGCGCAGGTTGGCGGCATCGGCATCGCACCCGGCGGCAACATCAACTACGTC
>JBJTAU010000319.1:0-7789 GCA_046090965.1 Limisphaerales bacterium
GGACGAAACCAATCTTCCCCCCGAGGCCGGCATTGCAGCGCGCGCGATCAGCTACCGCAAGGGCTGCTACATCGGGCAGGAAGTCATCGCCCGGCTTCGCACCTACGGCCAGGTGACGAAGACCCTGCGCGGCCTGCACCCGCCTGCCGCGTGGACCACTCCGCCCGCGCGGGGCGACAAACTTTTCGCTGACGGCAAGGAAGTCGGCCAGGTGACGAGCGCCATCGCGACGTTCGCGATGGGCTACGTGCGCAAGGAGCACCACGCGCCCGGCACCCAGATGCTGCTGCGCACTGCGGCCGGCGAGTGTCCCGTCACGGTGGTGGAACTCGCCTCCGGCAGTTGAGGATTGGCCCGTCACGGCGCGTGGCGGTTCGCGGCCGTTTCTGCTCAATTCAATTTTCCCTTTCCACTCCGTGTGCCGGGACTAGAGTCCGCCATGCCTTCGGACTTCGACCAATCCGAGTTTGTGGACAGCGACGTTCTCACCACCGCCCGGCCCGCTGTTCGCCCCGTCACCATGAGTGAACCCACCGCCAGCCGCCCGCCCAGCCGCGAGGAACTTGACCTCCGGGTCTCCGACGCCCAGCAACAGCTCGCCGAGTTGAAGCGCAAGCAGGACGAGCTCGAGCGCGAGCGCGCCGCGCTGGAAGAGTCCCGCCGTCGTCGCAGTGAACTCCAGACCGGCCGCGAAGAGATGCTCCATCACCTCGCGCGGGGGCTGGTTCTGCTCGAGGAGGCTGAACTCAAGTCCCGCCGCGATGCCGAGCAAATGGCCAAGTCACTCGTCGGACTCCGTGAATCGCTCGACAAGGTCCGCGCCATCAACGAGGAAAGCTGGAGCGCCGAAGCCTACAACATCGAACTCACCCGCGCTCTCACCGCCATCGAGAACGCCCGCATGGAATGGAACGGTGCGCGCCTCAAGTGGCCCCTGCTCGATGGCGCGATGCCCGCCGCGCCCGCGTCCGGTCCCGCCGGCCCTGCGAAGATTCAAGGCCACTTCCTCGGCGCACAGAGCTTCGGTGAACTCTGCCGGCTTGGCTTCGCCCTCACTTGGCCCGTGGCTGTGGCCGTGCTGCTCGGGGCTGCGCTCCTGCTGTGGTTTCGCCGCTGACGGCTTCGGTCATGTCCTTGTTCCGAAAAAAGTCCGATCCGCTTTCGGACCGCGCCCGCGCGCTGGAGGCCGAGATCGCCGCGTTGCAGGAACAGATCAAGCAAGCTGAGTCCGGCCAACCGCTCTGGCCTGGCACGCCGAAACTTCGCTCCACCACGATGCCGGGTGGCGTGAAGGCTGAGACGGTGGCCGCCGCCCCACCTGCTGCGCCGGTTTTCGAGGACGTGGATCAGCAGCGCCTCAAGGCGTCCGCCCGGCCCGCCCCGGCCGCTGATCCGCACCCCGAACTTGGCCCGCGCCCGCGCGGCTTTTCCGCCACCGTCCAAAACCTCAAGCGCCGCTTGGGCCTGACGCCGACCAGCAACCCCAAGCTCGTGAAGCTGCTCGACTCCGGCCAGATTCAGGGCTTGCGCCCGCTCCGTTACGAGCGGCGCGTCGCGCGCAACCGCTTCTTCCTGCTGGCCGCGCTGCTGCTCGCGGTCCTCTACGGATTGTTCAAGGCCATCGTGGGCAGTCGGTGAAGTGGCAAGTTCGGGAACCCGCGCCGGACTGCGGAGCAAGGCCCGGGAATGCGCGGCTGACAACTCTTGCGCTCGCCCACGATCGCAATCTTAATCCACCCCATGCCGCCGCTTCCCGAAATCCTTCACCTCGCCCTGCTCCCCACACCGCACGGCGATTTTCTTGCGCACTTCTCAGCGCAAGGGCTGGCCCGGCTCGATTTCCCGACCAAACGTGAGCGCTCCAAGGCGATCCCCGTAGATGAACTCCCGGCGTCCTGTCGCGCCTGGGCGGAGCAGACGCAATCCGTCCTGCTCGCCGCGCTCAACCCTGCCGCTGCTCGCCACCCGCGGATGACGCTCCCGCCCCTCGATCTTTCCTGTGGCACGAAGTTCCGCCTGCGCGTCTGGGCAGAGCTGCGCCGCATCCCGCGCGGCCAGGCGCGCAGCTATGGGGAAATCGCCGAGGAACTTGGCAAACCCAAGGCCGCTCGTGCTGTCGGCGGTGCGTGCGGCGCGAACCCGGTTCCCGTGCTTATCCCGTGTCACCGCGTCCTCGCCGCGAACGGCGGCCTCGGCGGTTTCTCGGGCGGGCTGGAGTGGAAGCGCCGGCTGCTGGCCATCGAGGGCGTGCTGCTCACGTGACGGAAGTCCGCCGCGTCAACGAGACTGACCCCCCTGCAACTTCTTCATCGCCTCCGCGTAACGGTTGCCGAACTCGCGCAGCGACGGCGTGTCGAAGTGGACGACATCGCCCTTGTGTTGAAGGCCGGTGGATTCGACAGCGGCAGCCTTCGGCACCGAATTGGTGATGGCGCCGATCTGCTCATTCACCAGCGGACGGTGCGAAGGCTTGCCGTCGTTGTCCGGTCGTTTGAGAAACTCGCCGAGTTTTCCCGCGACGAACGGCACATCACCCGCACCGAGATCTGCGCGAAGGTCCTTCACCATTTGCGCCAGACGCTCGCCCTAGGTCGTGGCGAGGCGTTCCGTGCTCAAGTCGGCTTCGCCCTGATGCCAGAGGATGCCTTTGAGCGTGCCATCTTTCAGAGAGGCCTTGGTTCGCTGCAAAGCCTGTGCGTAGAGATCGCCGCCCTTCACCCAGCGCGAGAGCGGCGTGCCGCCCACGGCGCAGGGAATAAGGCCGATGGTTGCGTCGGGATTCGCCTCCGCCATCGCGCGCGCGAAGCTGGAGCCGAGTCCGACGCCCGCGTTGGGCTTGTCGAAGTGGAGCGGGTCGGTGGCCGGCGCCCAGATGTTTTCCTTCGTGAACTTCAGCACGCGCGGGTGCGGCTGCTTCGCCGCCTCGTCCATCACGCCGCGCCCGGCCATGTTCGACTGGCCAATGAGCAGGTAGAGGTGGAGCTTCTCCTTCGCAGGGAGCTTGACTGGCTCGGCGCCGGAAGCGCCAGTGCAGAGCGACAGCGAGAAGAGCAGGGCCGACAGGCGAGCGAAATGCAACGAGCGCATGGGCCCGGTGTAGGTCACGGGGGGCTTCGACTCAAGGAGATTGGCCGCGCCTCAGCGCAGACGATAGACGATGCGCGCCTTCGACAAGTCGTAGGGCGACATCTCCATCTTCACCCGGTCGCCGGCCGTGAGGCGGACGAAGCGCTTGCGCATCTTGCCGCAGATGTGGGCGAGCACCTCGTGTTGGTTGTCCAGCTTCACCCGGAACATCGTGCCGGGCAGGACAACCGTGATGAAGCCTTCAACTGTCAGCGGCTCTTCCATACAGGGGAAATGAAATGGGATGGGGCAATCCGGGCGGAAAAACAAAAAAGGTGCGGGAAGCCTCGCGGCCTCCCGCACCTTGCGAAATCCAACCGGCCGATTAGTAACGGCGCTCGCGGCGCTCGCCACCACCACCGTAGCCGCCGCCGCCACCACCGCCGCGGGGACGCTCCTCGCGGGGACGAGCGACGTTCACAGTGAGGTCACGGCCGCCGAGGTTCTTGCCGTGGAGGGCACCGATGGCCGCCTGCGCGGCAGCGTCGGAATCCATGGTGACGAAGGCAAAACCGCGGGACTTGCCGGTCATGCGATCCATCATGAGGTTGACTTCCATGACCGTGCCGTGGGCGGCGAAAGTGTCCTGGAGATCGTTCTCGGTGGTGTTGAAGGAAAGATTTCCTACAAACAGTTTGTTGTTCATTTGTTGTGATGACTAAAACCACTCCTGCTTCGCCGACTGTTCCCGAACACCGGGTTTCAAATCATCACCGAACCACGTTCACCTGACGATTCACCATGCCTAGCTAAAACTACGAGCAATCTAAGTGCAGGCGCACCCTGACGGTTTCCCCCGCGAATACAACAGTTATTCCTATAAATCTTTTGAGCCGACCTTACCGCCTACGGCGAACAATTCCGCCACCGTCACCTGCAACGTGGGCAGCAGTTTCTCCGCGAGCACCTCGCGCCCGGCGTAGATGTGCTGGAGCGCCAGGCCGTGCGGACTGCCGTGATACACCTCCACGTTGTCGTAGCGCGGGTCCACCATCCAGAGGCGCGGCACGGCGAAGTTCTCGTAGAGTTCCTTCTTCGTCACCGTGTCCCAGCGGTGGTCGGTCGAGTTGACCACCTCGGCGGCCAGCCAGAGCTTGCCCGTTGCCGCCGTCACGAGCGCCAGGTCGGGCCGCAACAGTGAGCCGGGCGAAAGCTGCACGATGGAACGCGGCTCCAGCAGGCGCGCGACGGCGACGCCCGTAAGCGCAGCCGCAAAGGCCGCGTGCAACGCCACGCAAATCTCTTCGTGCCGGCCCGCCGATGCGCGGCGCAGAACGGACACGCCTTCGATGATCTCTTCGTAGTCGAGGCTCACGGGGTGGGAGAGTAATTAGTAGTCAGTGATTAGTCAGCCCTGCTCCAGCCACCGCGCGGGACTAATTACTAAGCACTAATTACTTTTCCGGCTCCTTGCCGACCAGCCCGCGCAGAAACCTCCCCGTGTGCGACCGCTTGCACCGCGCGACTTCCTCGGGCGTGCCCTCACAAACCAGCTCGCCGCCCGCGTCACCCGCTTCGGGGCCAAGATCAATCACCCAGTCCGCCTCGGCGATGAGGTCGAGGTTGTGCTCGATGACGATGACGCTGTGGCCCGCGTCCACGAGACGCTGGAGAACTTCCACGAGGCGCTGCACATCGCTCATGTGCAGACCGATGGTCGGCTCTTCGAGGATGAAGAGTTTTGCCTTTTGCCTTTCGCTTTTTGCGTTCAGCAAGTCTGGACCGTCCTTCAACCCGCCGAGCAAATGCGTCACGAGCTTCACCCGCTGCGCCTCGCCGCCGCTCAAAGTCGGGCTGGTCTGGCCGAGCTTGAGGTAATCGAGGCCCGTGTCGCGAAGCGCCTCCAGCGGGCGCAGGATGCGCTTCTGCGCGGCGAAGAAATCGAGCGCCTCGGCCACGCTTAGGTCGAGAACTTGCGCGATGTTCCGGCCGTTCCACAGCACATCGAGCGTCTCGGGGTTGAAGCGCAGGCCGTTGCAGACTTCGCAGCGCACGTAGGCGGGCGGCAGGAAGTTCATCTCCAACTTCACCTCGCCTGCGCCGTCGCAGCCGGGACAGCGGCCCGCCGGGCTGTTGAAGCTGAACCGCCCCGGCCCGTAGCCGCGCATCCGCGACTCCGGCACCTGCGCGAACAACGCGCGGATGTCATCGAAGAACCCGACGTAGGTTGCAGGCGTCGAGCGCGGCGTGCGGCCGATGGGGGATTGGTCCACCTCGTAAACGGCGGACAGAGACTCGAAGCCGGTGAGACGGAGAGAAGGGGCTTGGTTCTGGCGTCTTGGGTTTGGGGTGGAGCGATGGCTGCCACTTGGTTTTGCCAAGGCCGCTTCCACGGCTGGCAGAAGGCACTCGCGAATCAACGTGCTCTTGCCGCTGCCGCTCACGCCGGTGACGACCACGAAGCGGTTCAGCGGGAAACGGACGGTGAGGTGCTTGAGGTTGTGCGTCGCTGCACCGGTGAGGGTGAGAAAGTGAGCGGGTGAGAAAGTGGGCGAGTGAGCAGGCTTGCCTACACTCCGCGCGCGTCCGGCCTTCTTCTCACTTTCCCGCTTTCTCACTTTCTCACCTGCTACCTGCCTCCGCTCGCCCCGACTCGGATACTTCCGCGCCTCCTGCGCGCGGAGTTGCTGGCCGGTGATGCTTTCCTTGTGCCGCAGCAGTTCCTTCAACGTTCCACTGGCGATGACTTCGCCGCCCCTCACGCCCGCTCCGGGGCCGAGGTCAATCACCCAGTCCGCGTGACGCATCGTGTCCTCGTCGTGCTCGACGACGAGCAGCGAGTTGCCGCGCGACTGGAGCTTCTTCAGCGCGCCGAGCAGCAGCGCATTGTCGCGCGCGTGCAGGCCGATGGTCGGCTCGTCGAGGACGTAGAGCACGCCGCTCAAGTTCGAGCCGAGCTGTGCGGCCAGCCGCATCCGCTGCGCCTCCCCGCCGGAAAGCGTCGGCGCGCTGCGGCCAAGCTGGAGATAGCCGAGGCCGACTTCGCTGAGAAACTTCAGCCGCTCGCGAATCTCCGGGAGAATGTCGCACGCGATGTCGGCATCGCGACCGGTAAGTTTCAGCGTGGCGAAGTAAGCGAGCGCGGCGTCCACATTCGCGGTGGAGAAGAAGTCAATCGTCCGCCCGTAGGAGACGACGTGAGGAGTCTCTAATTTCCTCTTCCGACCGCTCCCCGAGGAATTTGAAGCGAGACTCCTCACGTCGTCTCCTACGACAAGTCGCACCGCGCGCGCCACGGGATTCAGCCGCGCGCCGTGGCACTCCGGGCATTCCTCGCGCTCGTTCGCCCAACTCCACCAGCTTTCCTCGACCGAGTCCGCGTTCGCGCCGCGCTCGACATCGGGGATGTAGAAGAGTTCGCCGAAGCCGCGACACTTTGGGCACCAGCCTTGCGCGGAGTTGTAGGAAAAGTTTTTCGGGTCGAGTGCGGCGAAGCTGGCGTGGCACGACGGGCACGCGCGCTCGGTGCTGTGGACGGTGAGTTGGCGGTGGTTGTCCAGCGCGTAGAGCGTGCCGTGGCCGAGCTTGAGCGCCTCGTCTATGAGTTGCTGCGCTGACTTGGTAGGGACGCGCTGCTGCGCGTCCGTGGCTCTCCCGTCCTTCCGAGCGGACGCGCGGCAGCGCGTCCCTACCGGCTTCTCCAGCACGCCCACCACGATTTCCACGTCGTGCTCCTTGAAGCGGTCGAGGCGGAAGGGCTCGTCCGTGCGGAACAGCTTTCCGTCCGCGCGGAGTTCCCCGTAGCCGTTCTTCGCTGCCCACGCCGCGACTTCGCTGTGGAAGCCTTTGCGATTCTTCACCACGGGCGCGAGTAGCAGCAGGTCGCCGCGCCGCTTCAACTCGTTCTGCAAGTTCGCCGCCAACGCGTCGCGCGTCTGGCCGGTGACGGGCACGTTGCACTTGGGACAGAACTGCGTGCCGAGCTTGGCGAACAGCAGCCGCAGGAAGTGGTGAATCTCCGTTACCGTCGCGACGGTGGACTTGCCGCCGCCGCGCGAGTTGCGCTGCTCGATGCTGACGGTGGGTGGGATGCCGGTGATGAGGTCCACATCGGGCCGCGCCATCTGCTCCACGAACTGCCGCGCGTAGGCGCTCATGGCGTCGAGAAAGCGCCGCTGGCCCTCGGCGAAGATGAGGTCGAAGGCGAGCGTGCTCTTGCCGCTGCCGCTCACGCCGGTCACGACCACGAACTTCCCGCGCGGAATGGCAAGCGAGAGGTTCTTGAGGTTGTGGTGCCGCGCGCCTTGGATGGCGATGTCCGAGGTCGAGGGTCGAAGGTCGAGGGTCGAGGGCACGCGCACTGCGAGTGCGTCTGGCTTTCGACTCTCGACTCTCGACTCTGGACTCATATCGCAAAGCGCCGCTCCCGTGTGGCTCCGCTCGCAGACGGCGACTTGCTCGGGTGTGCCGGCGATGCCGAGTTCGCCGCCGGCGTCGCCGGCCTCGGGGCCGAGGTCAATGAGCCAGTCGGCAGCGCGGATGACATCGAGGTTGTGCTCGATGACGAGGACGGTGTGGCCCGCATCCACGAGGCGCTGGAAGACGGCGACGAGCACGCGGACGTCGTCGAAGTGCAGGCCGGTCGTCGGCTCGTCGAAGATGAAAAGAGTCGAGGGTCGAGGGTCGAGGGTCGAAGGCTGTTCGCCGGCGGACGCCTCTGGCT
>JBJTAU010000320.1:0-2671 GCA_046090965.1 Limisphaerales bacterium
GCTGGTGCGCGGCGGACGAGCGAAAGTGGCGCGGGCTTCTGCACCGGGAAGTCACTTCGCAGGCGGTGGCGCAGCCGGTTTCGCAACGGGTGGCGCGTTGTCAGCCTGACGGGTGAAGGTCACCAGCAGGAGCAGGAACAACGCGCAGACCATCGCTGCCAAGGTCACGTAGAGGCCGGTGACGGCCGGTTCGTAGCGAAACTCGATGGTGTGCCGGCCGGCGGGCACGGACACGCCGCGCATCAGGTAATTGCAGCGGAGCAGCGTCGCGGGCTGGCCGTCCACGGTGACTTTCCAATTGGGCGAGTGCTTGTCGTTGAGGAGCAGGATGGACGGTGCGGCGGCGGTGGCTTCGAGCTGGATGCGCTTGGGCGCGTAGGCGAGGAACTTGACCTCGCCCGCATTGGTGCCCGGGTCGTTCGTTGCGGCGGGCAGGGGCGTGGAGACGATCACGGTGTCCTGCGGCTTGAAGGCCGGGTTGGCGAGCCGCGCCAGGACTTCCGTGTCGTTCGTCATCACCTGCCAGTGCGGGTAGAGCTTCGCGCGCGGGAGCGCGCCGGTGAACTCGATCAGCGCGAACTGCCCGGGGCCGTTGGTGACGACCGTGACTTGGTCGAGGCGGGTGGCCCGGCCCACGCCGGGCCGCGCCACAATGTCAAACGGTGTGTGGATGCGGAAGCGGCCTTGTCCGGGATCGAGTTGCGTGGCGATGGAGTTGAGGAAGTTGGTGCCGTTGAGGCCGAAGATGAACCGCGTGTTGGTCAGCTCCCACAGGCGGGCGAGCGTCTCCGCGCGGCCCAGAAAAGCTTCCCGGTAGGCCTTGTTCTCGGCGGTGGAGCGCGGCTCCTGCGTGATGTCGAGGCACTGGATGTTGTTGTAGAGGAAGAGATGCTGCGTCCATTCCATCCCGTAGAGCTGCTGGAAGACGGAGAACTCACCGATGTTAAACGGCAGCGACTGGACGCGCCGTTCGTGTGGCGACTGCCGGAGCAGCTCGATGATCGGGTTGGTGGCGTATTTCTCCTGATAGTTCCAGTAAACGATCCACGGCGTGTTTGCCCGGGCGAGGTCTGCTGCCAGCAACACGCCGAGGGTCACGCCCGCCCAGCGCGTGCGTGCGCCAGACCAGTAACCGCTCAGGGCCACGGCGACGGCCCCGGCGGAGAGCGCGAGGAAGAACACGAACCAACCGACCTCGCCGATGCTGTGCGAGGCGATGGCCTTGGCCAGGTCCTCGCTGAAGGCGACGGAGACGAGGTGTTTCTCCAGTTCCTTGCGCGCGGAGCCGTAGAGCAGCAGGCCGAGCATCCCCAGCGCCGCCAGCCCGAACGTGACCAACGTCCAGCGTCGCTCGAAACCGGTCACCGAGTTCCACCAAGCGCCGACGTGCTCCGTGAGCCGGCCCGGCTCGACGGCGGCGGGCTTGATGAACTGCTTCGCCAGCGCGTGCAGCCCGTAGCCGCAGAGGACGATCAACGCGAGGTGAAAAGGGTGCATGAACTTCACCGGGTTGCGGATGGTCGAGGCGTAGGGCAGCGAGTAAAACAGCTTGTAGAAAGGCGCGTGCTTGCCGAAGGCGAAGAGCAGCGCGAGTAGCGCGATGCCCGCCCAGAACCAGACGAGCCGCCGCTCCACCTCCGTGAACGCGCCGGCTTGCGCCCGGGCGGCCTGCGCGATGGCGAAGGCCGCGAGGAGCACGACGAGCACACCGCCGTATTCGCCGGAACCCGAGTGGCGGAAGAGCGTGGGGTTGCCCAGCGCGGCTTTGGCTTGAGGATCGCCCTTCGCCGCCGCTTCCTTGATCTGCGGCAGGCCGGGATTTTGCCCGACCGATCCCCAATACGCGCCGCCGTCGGGCGTGTCCATGCGATAGCCGAACAAGCCGGGGATCAACACCCGCAACGCCTCGATCTTCGGCAGGCTCCAGGTGGTGGCTTCGCTGTAGCGCCGCTCACGAGTCTCCTTGTCCTGCGCCATGCCGACAACGCCCTTCACCTGCGTGCTCATGAGCGTGCCCAAGGTGTAGGTGGCAATGAAACCCGCGCACAAGGCCACGACAGCCACGCGCCCCAAGCCCATCAGGATGCGCTTGCCCGGCTCGCCCGTCCCGTTCACCCACGCCAGCCAGAGGGCGAACGCCGCCACCACCAAGCTGAAAATCGCGCCGGTGTCGAAGCCCTCCATCACGCCCAGTCCCGTGGCGAAGCCGGCCAGCATCACGAACGCCCAAACGCGGCGGCGGTTCGCAGCCATGAGCGCCGCGAGCGCCAGGAAAACCGCCGCCGTGCCCAGCACCCAGATGGACAAGCCCCACGCCGCCACCGAGAAGCGGTCGCCATTCAGCGCGGCGGCGAGCCCGCCGACCGTGCAGACCCACGGTGCGAAGCCGCATTGCCGGAAGAACACCCAAGCCGCGCAGCCCAGTAGCAACAACGACAACGGGACGATGACCTTCGCGTAAGCGATCGGACTCAGAACTCCGCACAACAGGTTCGAGAGGCTGGGCGCCGAGGCCACCCCTTCGTTGCCTACCCAGTTCAGGTCCAGCCACACGCCGGTCATGGCCGCCGGCATCCGGCCCGCCGCAGATTCCGCCGCACCGAGCGGACCGTCGTTCGCGAAGTGGATGTAGTCGGGCAGGAAGCTCTTGGCGAAAAGCGCCGCCAACACC
>JBJTAU010000321.1:0-12222 GCA_046090965.1 Limisphaerales bacterium
GCAAAATCCTTCGGCAGCTTGGTGAGCTTGTCGCCGTGGCTGTTCCAGACTTGGAGCGTGGGCGGGAGGTTCTCGAAGAGCGCGCAGCTCGCGTCGTGAACGCTGAGCGTGCCCTTGTCGTATTCGCGTTTCTGGCCGCGCTCGAGCTGGCCGCCGTTGAAGTGCGCGAGGAGTTGCACACCGTAGCAGATGCCCAAGATGGGCACGCCCAGCTTGAAGATGCCTTTGTCCGGCAGCGGCGCGTCCTTGGCATACACGCTGGACGGCCCACCGGAAAGGATGATGCCGCGCGGAGCCATGGCCGCGATTTCATCGGCCGGGGTGTCGTAGCGGACGATGGTGGAATACACGTTGCACTCGCGGATGCGCCGCGCGATGACCTGCGTGTATTGGGAACCGAAGTCGAGAATGACGATTTGCTCGCTCATGCGAAAGCGGGAGTGTTTGCCGAGTGGGAAAGCGGTTGGCGAGGAAAAAGCTCGGCGCTGAGGAAAGTGATTAGTGGTTAGTAATCAGTGCGCGGCTGTTGCGACGTGTCAGGCTCGTCATTCAAAGGTCGGCCAGAGGTCGGAAAACTAATCACTAACCACTAATCACTTCTTCGCAGCCGGCGCAGCCTCGATCGGCACATACATGAACGACCCGTCCGTCGGCTTGTATTCAAGCTTCATCCCCTTGGGCGCGGGCGGGATGGCGGCGATGTATTTCATCGTGACCAGTTCGTCGAGATCCTTGGGCGGGCGGTTCTCACCGGCCTCGAACTTCTGGATGGCGTCCACGAGTTTGGCCTGGTCCAGCCGGCTGATATTGGCCCGTTGCGCCTTGCCGACGGCGGCGATGTAGTCCAGCGGCGCGGCCACGGGGTTTTCGCCGAGCTTCTGCGGCTCCTTCTTCGGCTCGGGCTTGGGGTCGTCCTTGCAGGCGGAGAGCGAAGCGGCCAGCGCGAGGGCAAACGCGAGTTGGAATTTCATGGCCTGAAAGTAGCAACGGGCGGCGGTTAGCCAAGTCCTTTCAGGCCGACTGCCACTGGGCCACCGTGTCCTCGAGGTATTGCTCGATCTGCTCGACGGCGGTCGCGAACTGGTAGCGCGACAGCACCTCGTTCTGTCCGACTTGCGCGAGTCGGTGCGAGAGGTCCGGGGTCTGGATGAGCTCGAGCATCCGGTTGGCCAGCAGCCCGGCATCGCCCGAGTGGAACGTAAGGCAGCTTTCCTGTGAGCGGAACAAGTCCTCCGCGCCGTGCCCCTCGCTCACAATCACCGGGAGGCCGCACGCCATCGCCTCCAGCGGCGCGCCGACGAAGGACTCCTCGCGCTCGACCGGATAGATGAAGGCGTCGTGGTCCCGATAAATCTCCGGCAGCTCGCGTTGCAGCCCGCCGGAACGGAACTCGACCGACACATTGCACTGCACGGCGTGCGTGCGGAGCTTGGCCAAGACCTCCGAACTGCCGCGCCCATAGACGGTGAGCGTGGCCTTCACGCCCTGAGCGCGCACCAACTGCAGCGCCTTGATGGCGGTGAAGATGCCGCAGTGCGGTGTGAGCCGCGCGACAATCAAAAACTTTTTCACCGGCGCGCCCGTCGGTTTGACCGCGCCGTGGAAGAGGCGCGTTTCCACGCCCGGATGAATGACCGCGCCGTGTGCGACCCGGAACCCCGCCTCCGCCGTGCTCTCCCGCAGCGCCGGGCTACTGAAGTAGAGGCGGCGGAATTGCAGCGCCGTGATGGAGTTCGGCTTGAAGCCGGCCTCGTCGTGACGCTCAAAGATGCCCGGCAGCCGGCTCGTTCCCGGCTCGATGAACGTGGGCGTGGCCGCGTCCCACTTGGCGCGCTGGCCGGCGACTTCGAGGCCGGTGCGCTGGACCTTTTGCATGGCCGGCAGTTTCTCCCGGTGCCACCACGCCAGCCACGGATCATCGCGCAGCTCTTCGCTCAACCACGGATCCGCCATGTCGTAGCAAGTCGGGATCCCGGCGCGCCGCAGCGTGACCAGCAGCGACTTGGACACGCCGCGCAGGCTCCACACGTGGACGAGCTCCGGCTCGAAAGCGGCGATGGCCTCGCGCAGCACATCGTTGTTTCGCAACTCCAGTTCGCGCAAGTCACCCACGCCGGCGACTTCGGACTGTCCGTAAATTCCATTGAGCCGCAGCCGGCGCTGGACCAGCGCGTCAAGCCCCTCGGAACCCGCGCCCAGCGCCCGCGCGGTGTGGCCTGCCTCGGACGCCAGTCCGCAGGTCGAGGTCAGCACGCGCAAGGTGTGCCCGCGCTCCCGCAACGCCTCGGTCACATTCTGGCAACGGAAGTCATCCGTGTCCGCGAGATGAGGCGGAAACAGATTGGTGACGACGAGGATTTTCACTGACCAGCAGGCTAGGCAGTGGCGGCGGGCTTGGCGAGCCGAATGGCGTCGGTTCCTGCCGGGATCTGCTCGCCCAACTCAGGCGCTCACTTGCCCTTCACGTCGAAGCAGAAGAGCAGTTCCTGATCGCGCAGGTAGAGCTTGCCATCGCTGACGACGGGGTGCGTCCAGACCTTGCCCTTGGGGTTGCGCTGCTCAGTTTGCGGCGTGAGCTTGAAGCGGCCCTTCTCGTTCCAGCCCTTGTCGGACACCTCAACGAGCGCCACCGTGCCGCTGCCTTCTTCCAGGCAGTAGAACATCCCGTCGGCGCAGTGGATCGCGCCCTTCTTCAAGTTGTTGGAGGTCCACTTCACTTCGCCGGTCAGAAAATCCTGACAGGTCCAGCCGCCCTTGTCGGAATAACCGTAGAGCTTGTCGCCCACGAGGATCACGCCGCCGTGGTGGTTGATCATGTTCTGGTTCATGTAAACGTCGCTGACTTGGTTGCCGGCGGCGACTTTCACCAGCTTGCAGCCGACGCCGTAGCCGGAGGTGATGTAAACGTGGCCGTCCTTGAAGATGGGTGTGGGGATGACGGCGGTCTTGCCGGGCCACTCGGATTTCCAGAGCACCTTGCCGTCCTTCGCGGCGACGCCCGCGACGTGCTGCGACGTGAGCTGGATGTATTGCCGCGTGCCGTTGTGCGTGGCGATGATGGGCGAGGAGTAATGCGCACCGTCGGTCCAGTCGGCGGTCTGCCAAACTTTTTTGCCCGTGGCCTTGTCGAGCGCGAGCAACGTGCCCTGCCCGCCGCCGGGCGTGCAGATGACGTGGCCCTCGTCGACCAGCACGGACTCGCAGTAGCCCCAGCCTGGAGTCTTACCACCGAAGTCGCGCATGTTCGTCTTCCACACTTCCTTGCCGTCAGCGGCCTTCGCCGCGATGAGCGCGCCAGTGCCGCTCAACGCGAAGACTGTGTCGCCGTCCACCGTGGGCGTGGCGCGCGGGCCGTCGCCCCAGCCGTTCTTGAGGATCGGCCCGACGGGCGTGGCCCAGAGTTCCTTGCCCGTCTTTACGTCCACGGCGATGAGCAACTCACTGTCGCCTCGCAGGCCGAGCGTGAAGAGCTTGCCGCCCGCGATGGCGTAGCCGGAATAGCCGAGACCCACGTCCTTGTTGATCCACGCAAGCTTCGGGCCGTCCGCAGGCCATTGCTTCAGCAGGCCGGATTCCTTTGAGATGTCGGTGCGATCGGTGCCGCGCCACTGCGGCCAATCGGCGGCAGTGGCCACGAACGCGGCGGTGGCGAGAGCGGCGAGCAGGAGCGGTTTCTTCATTTAAGGAGAGGACGGGTTGGTGATCGTCGCGGTTACTGACGGGGAACCGAGTGGAATCTTCACGGACTGGGGCACTGCCTCACGCCAAGGCCGCGAAGGCCGCAAAGGAGATGAATGCTTGAGTTCCTCTGCGGCCTTCGCGGCCTTCGCGTGAGGCAGTTGAGTCGGCTCATTTGTATAGCAGAAACGGCTCCCGCCGTTTCCGGTAAGCCTCCAAATCCGCCGCCCAGCCGGCCTTCAATTCCGCCAGCGGCTTGCCCGCCTTGATGCCCGCCAACACCGTCGGCTCGCGCAGGAGCACCTGCATCTTGTCCGCCGCGAAGTTCGTCCCGTAGAGCCGCTGCATCGTGACCGCGATGGTCAGGCCTACGTCCACGGCGTTCAGCGCGTCGCGGTCGGTGATGACGAGGCGTGCGCCGCCGCAGGGCTGGTCCTTGAACGTGCTATAGGTCGGCGTGAAGCGCACCGCGTGGAAGCGCACGCCCGGCAGCCCCGCGCGGTTCAACTCGGCGGCGAAGCGCACGTCGTTGGTCACATACGGCGCGCCCACGACCTCGAACGGCGTGTCCGTCCCGCGCCCGACGCTGATGGCCTGCTCCAGCAAACCAACGCCGGGATAAAGCGTCGCCGCCGCGAGGCTCCTCATGTTCGGCGACGGGTTGGTCCACGGCTGGCCGAACTCATCGAACCACTGCACGCGGCTCCAGCCCTCGACCGGAATCACCGTCAGGTCCGCGCCGAAATTGCGCTCCGCGTTCACCATGCGCGCGACTTCGCCGAGCGTCATGCCGTGGCGGAGCGGCACCTTGTGCCACGCGACGAATGAGTTCGTGCCGACGAGCAGCGGGCCTTCCACCGCGTTGCCGCCGATGGGATTCGCGCGGTCGAGGACGATGAACTTCTTCTTCGCCTTCGCCGCCGCTTCGAGGCAGTTAATCAGCGTGGCCGGATACGTGTAGAAGCGGCAGCCGATGTCCTGGATGTCGAACACGAGTGCGTCCAGCCCCGCGAGCTGCTCCGGCGCCGGCGTGCGGCGGACGCCGTAGAGGCTGAAGACCGGCAGGCCCGTCTGCTCGTCCTTCGAGTCGGAGACTTTCTCATCGAGCGCGCCGCGAATGCCGTGCTCCGGGCTGAACAGCGCGACGAGCGAGACGCCGGGCGCTTTGTGCAGCAGGTCAATCGTCGCGTTGCGGGTGCGGTCCTGGCCGGTGTGGTTCGTGATGAGGCCGAGCTTCAAGCCTTTGAGCGGTGCGAAATTATTTTTCACGAGCACATCAATGCCGTTGAGCACGGGCACGGCGGTGTCCACCGGCGCAGCGCTGGGGCGCAAGCGGCCGGCCGTCGCGGCATCTTCGCGCGGAGTCAGCGCGCCGGGCACGTAGGCGAAGTTGAAGTTCTTCACCGCCTCCGCCGCGAGCGTGCCGAGCTTGGAACGCAGCGCGACGACGCTGCCGGCTTCGGTCGGGTGGTTCCGGTTCGAGAGGAAAATCAGGAACGTCTTCGAGAACGGGTCAATCCAGATGCTCGTGCCCGTCCAGCCCGTGTGGCCGTAGGAGCCGATGGGGAAGAGCTTGCCGCGCGGGCCGCTGTAGCTCGTGTCAATGTCCCAGCCCAGCCCGCGCCGGCCCGCGACGGTGGACGGCGTCTGCACCGAGGTCCAGAGGCGCACGGTCTCGGGCTTGAAGACGCGCATGGAGCCGAGTGCGCCTTCGTTGAGCATCATGCGGGCGAAGAGCGCGAGGTCAGCCGCCGTGGTGAAGAGACCCGCGTGTCCCGCCACGCCGCCCATGCGCCGCGCGCGCGGGTCATGCACGACGCCGCGCACGGGAACGCCGTTCTCGACCTCCGTGGGCGCGATGCGCGCGAGCTGGCTACGCGGCGGGTTGAAACCGGTGTCCTTCATGCCGAGCGGGCCGAAGACCTCGCGTTGCACGAACTGGTCGAGCGGCAGCCCGCTGACGCGCCGGACGATTTCGCCGACGAGGTAAAGGCCGGTGTCGCTGTAGATGATTTTGGTGCCGGGCGGCGCGGAGAGCTTCTCCTCGCACGCGAGTCGGATGGCCGCGTCGGTGCCGTTCCAATCCGGCTTGAGGCTCACATCCGGCCGCAATCCCGACGTGTGCGTGAGCAACTGGCGGACGGTGATGACTTCCTTCCCCAGCGTGCCGAACTCCGGGATGAACTTCACCACGCGGTCGTCGAGGCCGATCTTGCCCTGCTCAATGAGCCGCATCATGGCCGGTGTTGTAGCGATGACCTTCGTGAGCGACGCGGCGTCGAAGATGGTGTCCTCGGACATCGGCTCGGCGGCGGGCAGGAGAGCTCGGGAGCCAATTGCCGTGCTCCATGTTGCTCCTCCTCGTTCAAGCCACACCACTCCCCCGGGAAGTTTCTTTTCACTCACAGCCTGCAGTATGGCCTGGTGCAGTTCGCCAATTTTATTTTGGTGGAACTCAGCGAGATAACCGGGCTGAGGAATGGTGCCGCATCTTGTCGTTTGTTTTCTGGGCAGCTCGCATCCCGTGAGCAGGACGAGGCAGAGTGACGTGACGAGTAGCGACTGAGTCCGGCGCAAGTGCATGGCTTGAGTGCGGAGGTTCTACGCGGGGCAGGCGCAACGAGCAAGCCAACGGCAGAAAGTTCGTTGAAGTGCCACGCGTGGTTGCCCCCTGCGGCTGCTCAAATCAGACTGGCCTCCCTCCGGCCTCGTTCCTACCCTGCGCCCATGAACCGTCGCCATTTCCTCCTCGCCGCGCTCGTCGCGCCTTGCGTCCTCTCCACCGCGTTCGCCGCCGCCAAGCCGGACGCGGCACCCGCGCCCCTCAAGGCCATCTCGCAGCGCATGCAGGAGTTCGTGGATCGCCAGGTCGTGGCCGGCGCGGTCACGCTCGTGGCGCATGGCGGCAAGGTGGTCGCCCTCGACGCCGTGGGTTACTCCGATCTCGCGGCCAAGCAGCCTCTGCGCACGGATGACCTGTTCTGGATCGCCTCGATGACCAAGCCGCTCACCGGCACGGCCATCCTGATGTTGCAGGACGAGGGCAAGCTCTCCGTGGACGACGCGGTGGAGAAGTTCCTGCCGGAGTTCAAGGGCCAGATGCTGCTCGCGACCAAGAACGCCGAGGCCACCGTGCTCAAGAAACCGGCGCGCCGCATCACCCTGCGCGACCTGCTCACGCACACCGCCGGCCTCAACAGCGACGTGCCTGAGACGGGCCGCGACCTCATGCTCGGCGAGCGCACGCTGGCTTACGCGCTCCAGCCGCTCTCCTTCGAGCCGGGCAGCAAGTGGCAATACAGCAATCCCGGCATCAACACGCTGGGCCGCATCGTCGAGGTGGTGTCGGGGCAGAACTTCGCGGACTTCCTCGATGCGCGCTTGCTCAAGCCGCTCGGCATGAAGGACACGACGTTCTGGCCCACCGAAGCTCAGGCGCGTCGCGTCGCGAAGGCCTATCAGCCCGGCCCGGACAACCAGGGCCTCGCCGAGGTGGGCAACTACTTCCTCAACGGGCGGCCGCTCACCGCGCGCTGGCGCACGGCGATTCCCGCTGGCGGCCTCTACTCGACAGCGGCGGACATGGCGAAGTTCTATCTGATGATGCTCAACGGCGGCGTGGCCAACGGCAAACGCTATCTCTCCGCCGCCGCCCACCAGCAGCTCACCAGCACGCAGACCGGCGAGATCAAGACCGGCTTCACCGAGGGCATGAGCTGGGGCTTTGGCTTCCAAGTGGTCAAGCAGCCGCAGGGCGTTACTGCGATGCTCGCGCCCGGCACCTATGGCCACGGCGGCGCTTACGGCACGCAAAGCTGGGCCGACCCCAAGAGCGGGACGGTCTACATCCTGATGATTCAGCGCGCCCGGATGGCCAACGGCGACGCCTCCGACATCCGCAAGGCCTTCCAGGAGACTGTGGTGGCCGGGCTGGGGAAGTGATCGCCAGCGCGGCGGCTGGCAGCCGCCGGCACGGGCCACTTCCCGTTTGACGCCCCGGCTCGTTCTGCAAAAGTCGCCGCCATGAAATCACTGCTCCGCTCCACCCAGACCCTTGCCCTCGCCACGCTGCTCGCTGCTCCCTTCGCCCGCGCCGAGGTGAACGTCGTCGAGAAGGTCGCCACCGATGTTTACTTCCACGAGGGCGACATCGGCCGCTCGGGCCATTGCAACAACGGCTGGATCGTCTTCAGCGATTACGTGCTCGTGATCGATGCGAACTTCCCCAGCGGCGCGCAGGTCGTGCTGCCGAAGATCAAGGCGGCGACCGACAAGCCGATCAAGTTCGCCTTCGACACGCACCACCACGGCGACCACGCCTACGGCAACCAAGTCATGCACGAAGCCGGCGCGACCATCGTCGGCCACGCGGGCGTGCTCGCGGAGATGAAGAAATATGAGACAAACTATTTCACCGGCAAAGGCCCGGGCCGCTGGGAGGACGCCGCGAAGGGCCGCAAGGATGTCGCCGCCAGCAAGCTCCGCCCGCCGAGTTTGCTCTTCGAGCAGAAGCTGGCCTTCGATGACGGCACGCACCGCGTCGAGCTGCTGCACTTCGGCGTCGCCCACACGCACGGCGACGGCTGGGCGTGGCTGCCGAAGGAGCGCATCGTCTTCACCGGCGACGCCTGCGTGAACGGCCCTTACAACTACGTCGGCGATGGCAACCTCCACGAGTGGATCAAGACGCTCGACAAGGTCATCGCGCTGAATCCGCTGAAAGTTTGCCCCGCGCACGGCCCGAGCGGCGGCCCCGAAGTGCTCGCGAACCAGCAGCATTACTTCAAGTCGCTGCTCGCCGAGGTGAAGAAGCTCAAGGACGCCGGCAAGACCGCCACCGAAGTGCAGGCCGCGTCCAACACCATCAAGGAATCGCTCCGCAAGGACGAACGCATCGCCATCTACATCGGCCAGTTCATCGACGCGCAGGTTGAGAAGGCATGGACCGAGCTGGGCGGCGCGGCCTTCCCGCCGAAGCAGAAGGCGCAGGCCGAACCGGTGAAGCTCAAGGCTAGCGCGCTGGCCGCGCGCTAGTCATCGTCATCTCCGCCCGGCTTGGTGAAGACGAAGGCGGCGCGGACGGGCGCGGGCATCTTGCTGTTCGGGCCGCGCACGCTGCGCCAGATGATTTCGTTGAGCACGAGGTCATCGGCGGCGTCTTCGCGGCTGAAGTCCAGCTTGCGCGACTTCTCCGCACCCCACGCGAGCTTGCCGTTGCGTTCGTTGATGTCCACCTGCGCGGGGACGAGCGCGTAGGGACGCACGTCGGGCTTTGCCTGGAAGGAGTGATACATCGGCGTCGCGGCTGCATCGAACTGCGACATGGGCCGCAGGCCGAGGATGAGCTCCATCGTGCGCAGCATCGAGCTGGTGGAATACATCGTGGAGTCCACGGAGCCGCGCTTGATGTAGGGGCTGATGGCGAGCGCCACGGTGCGGTGCGCGTCCACGTGGTCGGGGCCGTTCTGCGCGTCGTCCTCCACGACGAAAATCGCTGTCTGCGGCCAGAACGTCGACTTGCTCACGGCCTCGACGAGCATCCCGAGCGCGAGGTCGTTCTCGGCGACGCACGCGGTGGGCGTCCACTTGCCGACGCTGGTGCCGGAGGTGTGATCCTGCGGGAGGCGGATGACTTGCAGGCGCGGCATGTCGCCCTCGGCCTCGAAGCGTTTCAGCTCGCTGATGAACCGCTCGGCGCGCTTCACGTCCGGGTAGTCCATGTCGAAGCCGTGGTAGAACGGATCGAAGCGGCCTTGGAGCGACTTGAGCCGCGCGGTGGCGGGATCGCCGAGCTTCTTCGGGTTCTGCACAAACTCGCCGTAGCTGCGGAAACTCACCTTCGCTTCAGCCGCCACGTCCCAGAGGGAGCCGCCGGCGGGCGTGGCGATGGGGAAGTTGCCTTCCGCCGGGTAGGTGTATTTCTTGAACTTGTTGTGGCCGTAACTCAGCGGCCAGAACTTCTCCACGTAGTCGCTCGCGTAAGCCGCCATGCTCCACTCGTGGCCGTCGGCGCTGACTTCGCTCTCCACGTAAAAGTTGTCGAGCAGCACGAACTCGCGCGCAAGCTGGTGGTGGTTCGGCGTAACGCGCTCGGGGAAGAGGCAGAGCTTCGCGTCGCCGCGGCCTTCCTTCATGTCGCCGAAGACCTGATCGTAAGTGCGGTTCTCCTTCACGATGTAGAGGCAATACTTGATCGGGCTGGCGTCGCCGAGCTTGCCGGGAATCGGGCTGTCCACCGGGCGCGCGAGCGTCGGCGAGTTGTCGCGCTTGAGCGGCGAACAGCGGTAGGCCGTAGCCGTGTATTTCTCCAACTGCTTCTCGAAGTCCGCGCGCTTGGGCAGGTCAATGACGCTCAACGTGCCCTTGAACAGGCCCGCGATGTATTCCGAAGTCGTGCCGGGCGCGGCCTTCTTGCCGGGCTGCGGGCCGTTCGGGTTCGCCTTCGAGATGATGCCCTTGCCGTTGGCGACGAGCAGCTTCTTGCCGTCGGGCGTGACGCGCACGGAGGTCGGATACCAGCCGGTCGGGATGAAGCCGAGCGAACGGCCCTTGCCGCGCACCGAAACGTCCACGACGGCGAGCGTGTTGATGTTGGCGTTGGCAACGAAGAGAATTTTTTCGTCCGGCGTGAGCGCGAGGCTGTTGGGCGTCGCGCCCGGCGGCGACTGCGGATACAGCGCGGCCCAGATCGTCTCGGTGGTCTGGCCGCTCTCGGTGTCAATGACCGTGACCGTGTTGCGGTGGGCGTTGGCGACGTAGAGCAGCTTGCCGTTCTTGGTGAGCAGCATCTCGTTCGGGTGCTCCTCCGTCGCCCAGCGCGCGATGACTTGGTTCGACTTGAGATCAATCACCGCCACCTGTGCCTGTGCCCAGAGGCTCACGTAGAGTCGGCCCTTCTTCTCATCGAGCCGGCACGCGTAAGGATACGGCGCGGTCGGATCGGCGGGGTCGAGCGCGGCCTCGGCGCGCTTCGTGATGGCGGCTTCGTCTTCCGTCTGCGGCGTCGGCACTGCGACCTTGGACTTTGGACTTTGGACCTTGGACTCCGGCGGTCCGACGATGATGTCGAGCACGTTGGTCTTCGCGTTCAAGTCCACCTTCGCCACGCGCTGGCCGAGGACGTTGGCGACGTAGAGGTGCTGGGCGTCGCTGGTGAGCGCGAGGCCGGCGGGAATGCCGCGCTCGGTCACGGCGCGGAGACGAATCTCCTGCTCCTTGCCGAGCGCGCCGGACTTCGCATCGAAGTCAAACCCGCGCACAACCTCCGCGCCCGCGCCGCTGGCGAAGACGCGCTTGCCGTCGCGCGAAAACTCCACGCCGTAAAACGTCTCCTCGATCTTCGTGCGGCCGACGACGGTGGCTTTCGCGATGTCCACCACGGCAATCTCATGCGCGCTGTAACCCGCGTGCAGCACGACGGCGAACTTGCCGTCCGGGTGCAGCGCGATGTTGACCGGGAAGTCCGCGAGGTCCACCTGCGTGCCAGCAGGCTGGAGCGACCACATGTTCGGCAACAGCACGGAGCCATCGGCCTGGCGACCCGGCCAGCCGGGCTTGGCGTTGGGAGTTGGAGCTTTGGGGTTGGGTGCGTCAGCCGCAGAGAGGGTGACAGCGGCGACGGACAATCCGGCGAGTGTGAGACAGAACGAACGGGACAAGAGCATGGCGGCGGTTATGCCACGCATAGTCGGACGGGTAAACAGCGAAGCGGATGTTCGCAGCTAAAAACCCATGTTCACGTTGCCGCCGATGGCGTCACCGGCTGAGGTCAGGCGCAGGAAGACTTTGGGCGGGGTCGCAGGAGTCCAGACCGGCGTGCCATTCTTGCAGTCCCCAATGGGGCCGAAGTCAGCGAGCGTGGTGCCGGTCGTATCGCGGGCGGGCATTTTCAAGAACTCGGAATGACCGTCGGCCATGCTCACTTGCGCACCGGCGTTGTGCCGCGTGAGGCCGATGCCATACAACGCCGCGTTGCCCTGATTCCAACTGTTGACGCGGATCCAGTTCCAGTCGGAAACGCTCCAGTTGAAATTGTTCATCTGCCGGGAGTCCTCGGTGGTGACCAGATAATCCGTCGGTGTGTCCAACTGCGTCGTCCGCAGCGCGGTGGCCGAGGGCCGGATGATGTGGGAGTTCACGACATAGTCCAACGCGTAGGGCAGCGAGGCATAAACTCTCCCGCCGTCGAAATGCCCGGGGCATTTGTAGATGTTCGTGTTGTTGGCGAGGTAGGGGAGCAGGAGCTTGAACCAGACATCCGAAGCGGTCGTCAGCTGCGCGTTCGCTGCGAAGGTGCCGGCGATGTAGCGATCGTCGTTATCGCTGGCATAGACCATGAAGGCCAAAGCCATCTGCTTCTGGTTGTTCAAGCACTTGACGGCATGCGCCTTGGCTTTGGCCTTGGCCAGAGCAGGCAAGAGCATCCCGGCCAGGATGGCGATGATGGCGATGACGACGAGGAGTTCGATGAGGGTGAAACCCTGGGCGCGGTGGGTGGTGGGGCGGGGCGTGTTCATGTCGGTTTCTGCGTGACGAGTGTATATC
>JBJTAU010000322.1:0-3081 GCA_046090965.1 Limisphaerales bacterium
GCGCCCAGCCCACTAGCGGACGGCGCTGTCGGTGTCGGTGAGCGACGGGCGGAGCTGCGGCAGCGCGTTGGGCGCGAGCCGCGACGCGAGATCGGCAGCGGCGAAGACGCGGGCGAAGGGAAACTTCGCGTCGTCGTGGCCGGTGGTGTAAGGCGCGCTGCCGGCGGAGCGCGCATGGATTTCGCCTTCGGGCAGCAGGCCGACGTCGCGGATGTTTGTGGCCAGCGTTTGTTGTGCCGCGCGGAATTTCGCGAGCACGTTCTGATGCTGCGGCGAGCCAGCCAGGTTCTTCACTTCGTCGGGGTCGGTGGTGAGATCGTAAAGTTCCTCGGGCGATTTGGGCGCGCGCCAGAAGAGCGATTGCGCCTCGGTGGTTTTGCCGGCTTTGAAGAGTTCGTGCCACACGCGCGTGGTGGGCGTCTCGAACTGGTAGCTCACGTGCTGGCCTTGCGAGACGTGCGGCATGAAGTTGCGGAGATAAACGTAGCGGCCATCGGTCACGCTGCGCACGCAGTCGATGCGCTCATCCATGCGGCCACGGAAGCCATAAATGAAGGGCTGGAGCGGCGCGGTGAACTTCCCGGCGAAGGCGTGGCCTTGCATCCACTTCGGCGGCGCGATGCCCGCGAGACTCAGCGCCGTCGGCGCGTAATCCACGAAGCTGATGAGCCGGTCGCTCGCGCCTCCAGCCTTGGTTTCAGGTGGCGCGAGGTGCTTCCACTTCTCCGGGAAATGCACGACGACCGGCACCTGCAAACCGGAATTGCACGGCCAGCGTTTGCTGCGCGGCATGCCGGCGCCGTGATCGGCCCAGTAGAAAACAATCGTGTCATCGGCGAGGCCCGCGTCGGCCAAGTCCTTCAAGTGCGCGCCCGCGACGGCGTCCACGTCGCTGACCTTGTCGTAGTAGTGCGCCCAGTCGGCGCGGACCTCGGGCGTGTCGGGATGATACACAGGCACCCGGACCTTCGCGGGATCGTGAACCTGCTTGTGCGGACGCGTGCGAATCTGGCTCTCGTGGCTTTGCAGCGCATTGAAGACTGCGAAGAACGGCTGGCCCGCCGCGCGGTTGCGCCAGTGCGCCTTGCCGGAGGAGTCGTCCCAGACCTTGCCGGGCTTGGCGAGGTTGTAGTCTTCCTTCGCGTTGTTCGAGCAGTAGTAGCCGGCCTCGCGCAGGAACTGCGGGAACATCTGGAAATCCGCCGGGAGCTTCACCATCGAACGCATGTGTTCCGCGCCGGTGCTGGGCGGGTAAAGGCCACTGATGATCGTGGTGCGCGCGGGAGCGCAGACTGGCGCGCACGACCACGCGTGGCGGAAGAGCATGCCGCGCGCGGCGAGCGCGTCCACGTTCGGCGTGGTGGCGAACTTGTCGCCGTAGCAGCCCATCTGCGGCCCGTGATCCTCGCTACTGATCCAAAGGATGTTCGGTCGGTCAGCGGCGGAGGAGTTGAAAGCGGAAAGCTGAACGCCGAAAGCGACGAGCGCAGCGAGCCAGATGCGAGTCATGGGGCGAAGGATGCGAGTGCCGACACGGAAGTTACAAGCTCGTGGGTGCCTCAGTGGGCGACGGCATTGGGGGAGTTCACGCCCGTCCTGCTTTCGGGTTGGCATTGTCCCTTCGCTCCTGTAGTTAGCCGCCGTGCCCAAGCGTTCCGACACCCGTGTTTCCCGCCGCCGCTTCACTGCGACCGTCGCGGCCACGGCAGCGACCACGGCCCTCGCCTCGTTCCACGTCCGCGCCGCGTCGAAAAGCCCCGCCAAACGCAAGCGGGTCGCGCTCGTTACCACCCTTGTCCGCAAGTTTTCGCACGGACAACATTTCGTTGATCGCCTGCTCGAAGGCTACGGCTGGCACGGACGACATCACACTTCGCCGCTGGATTTAGTTTCGCTCTGCGTCGAGCAGTTTCCGGAGACCGATGTCACGCACGACCGTTGCCGTCGCCACGGCACGAAGCTTTTCCCCACCATCGCCGAGGCGCTCACGCTCGGCACCTCGCGCCTCGCGGTGGACGGCGTGCTCATCATTGGCGAGCACGGCGATTATCCCAAGGACGCCAAGGGCCAGCCGCTCTACCCGCGCTTCCGCTTCTTCAAGGACGTGGTGAAGACCTTCGAGCGCACGAACCATTCCGTGCCGGTCTTTCAAGACAAGCACTTTGCGATGGACTGGCGCGAGGCCCAAGAAACCTATCGCGACGCGCAACGCCTCGGCTTCCCGCTCATGGCCGGCTCGTCGCTGCCCGTGACGTGGCGCATCCCGGCGATTGAGATTCCGCTCGGCACACCGCTCGTCGAGAGCGTCGGTGTTGGCTACGGACACCACGGCTACTACGACATTCACACCATCGAGACCGCGCAGTGCATGAGCGAACGGCGCGCAGGCGGCGAAGCGGGCGTGAAATCCGTGCAAGCCTTCGAGAACGACGCCGTCTGGAAACTGCTCGCCGAACGCGAGTCCACCCGCCGCCTTTGCCTCGCCGCGCTGAACCGCAGCCAAACGCTCAAGCCCGCGCCCGGCCGCACCTTCGCCGAGCCAAGCATCGAACACCTCAAGCGCGTCAGCCCCTTCGCGGTCGCCTACGTCTTCGAGCACCTCGTCTGCTTCCGCACGACGATCTTCCACTTCAACGGCACGGGCACCACGTTCAGCCGCGACACCGCCGCGCTCAACGACTTCACCTACGCCGGCCTCACGCAGTCGGGCGACGTGCTCTCCACGCTGATGTTCCTGCCCATGCCGCCGACGATGTCCACGCTCGCCAGCTTCTTCAGCCCGCTGGTGAATCACATCGAAAGCATGATGCTCACAGGCCAAACCTCCTGGCCGATCGAGCGAAATTATCTCACGACGGGCATGACGCTCTTCGCCGTGGACTCGCTCTACTCAGACGGCGCGAAACTGCAAACGCCCGACCTGCGCATCCGCTACCAACCCACGTTCGGGCCGCACTTTTGGCTCGGCTAATCCACGTAGGAGACGACGTAAGGAGTCTCTAACTTTTACCCAAGCCCACGAGCGCATGAGCAAGCCACCAGCAACCCCGGAGAAAGGCGGAAACGTTCAACGTCCAACGC
>JBJTAU010000323.1:0-3302 GCA_046090965.1 Limisphaerales bacterium
AAGGTGGACTTTGCCCGCGACATCGCGCCGATTCTGTCCGCGAAGTGCTTCGCCTGCCATGGGCCGGACGAGCACGCGCGCAAGGCCAAGCTCCGCTTCGACGTGCGCGAATCCGCGCTTGCCCCGCGCGAGGGCAAGCCGGCCATCGTCCCCGCCAGCCTGGCGAAGTCCGAGTTGTGGCGGCGCATCAACGCGAAGAACGACGACGTCATGCCGCCGCGCAAGGAAGGCAAGCCGCTCACCTCGGCGGAGATCGCGCTCTTGAAGAAATGGCTGGAGCAAGGCGCGCCCTACGCGGAGCACTGGGCGTTCGTCCCGCCGGCGCGGCCAGTCGTTCCTTCAATCGGCCATCGGCCATCGGCAATTAGTAATCCAATCGACAACTTCATCCTCGCCAAGCTTTCCGCCGAGAAGCTCCGCCCCGCCCCGCCCGCCGACAAACCCACGCTGCTCCGCCGCCTCTCGCTCGACCTCACCGGTCTGCCGCCGACGCCGGAGGAACTCGACGCCTTTCTCGCGGACAAGTCCCCCGACGCGTGGTCGAAGCAAGTCGAGCGTCTCCTCGCTTCTCCTCACTACGGCGAGCGCTGGGGCCGTCTCTGGCTTGACGCCGCGCGTTACGCAGACTCCGACGGCTACGAGAAGGACAAGCGCCGCCTTGTTCACTTCTACCGCGACTGGGTCATCGCTGCCTTCAACCGCGACCTACCTTACGACCGGTTCATCATCGAGCAACTCGCGGGCGACCAGCTTCCCGGGGCGACACAGGACCAATTCGTCGCCACCGGCTTCCTCCGCAACTCCATGCTCAACGAGGAGGGCGGCATCCACCCCGAGCAGTTCCGCATGGAGGCGATGTTCGACCGCATGGACGCCGTCGGGAAAGGCATCCTCGGCCTCACCACCGCCTGCGCGCAGTGACACAACCACAAATAAGACCCGCTCACGCAGGAGGAGTATTACCGGATGTTCGCCTTCCTGAACAACGACCACGAGGCGATGCCGCGCGTCTTCACCGCGCCGGAGCTTGAAAAAATCGCGTCGCTCCGCAAGCAGATGGGCGAAGTGGAAACCGTGATGAGGGCGCAACTGCCCGACTGGCGCGCGCGCATGGCGAAGTGGGAAGCTGAAGTCGCCGGGAACCAACCGCCGTGGACCGTGTTGCGCGGTCTTGAGCTCATCACCGACAACAGCCAACGCTATTATCCGCAAGCCGATGGCTCGCTGCTCGCCGCCGGCTGGGCACCGACGAAGTTCACCGCGAGTTTTCAAGTGACGAACTCGCTGCCGGATATCTCTGCCATCCGCCTCGAACTTTTCACCGACCCGAACCTGCCCGCGAACGGCCCGGGCCGCAGCTACAAGGGCCTGTTCGCGCTTACCGAGTTCAGCATCGAAGCCGCGCCGGCGAGCGATCCGAAGAAGAAGTCCAAAGTGAAAATCACGGGCGCGACGGCGGACTTCGACCAGCCCGTGCTGCCGCTGGAGCCGGGCTTTCACGATGGCTCGACGAACAAGCGGGTGACCGGTCCCATCAGCTTTGCGATCGACGGTGACAAGAAGACCGCGTGGGGTGGCGACTCCGGTCCCGGCCGTCGCAACACCGACCGCGTGGCCGTATTCCAGCTCGCGACGAACATCGCGTTCTCTGGCGGCACGGTGCTGACCATCCATCTTTCGCAGGAGCACGGCAGCGCGAACGCGAATGACTTCGGCACGCAAAACCTCGGGCGGTTCCGGCTGTCGGTCGTTGGCTCCGGGAGCTCGGTGAGCGCGGACAAAATTCCGAGGAAAGTTCGCGAACTGTTTGCCATCCCCGCCGCGACGCGCACGCCGGAGCAAGTCGCCATCATCTTCGACCACTGGCGCACGACGGTTCCGGAGTTCTCCCCCGCAAACGCACAATTCGACGCGCTCTGGCAGCAATGGCCCGAAGGCACCACCGCCTACGCGCTCGTCGCCCGCACCGAGGACCGCATGACTTCCGTGCTGAATCGCGGCGACTGGCTCAAGCCGACGAGCGGTGTTAAGCCCGGCGTGCCCGCGTTCCTCAACCCGCTGCCCGCCGGCGCGGACACTTCGCGCCTGACCTTCGCCAAATGGCTTACCGACCGTCGTTCGCCGACTACTGCGCGCGTCTTCGTGAACCGTGTCTGGCAGGCCTACTTCGGCACCGGCCGGGTCGAGACCTCGGAAGACTTCGGCCGGCAGGCCGCGAAGCCCTCGCATCCCGAGCTGCTCGATTGGCTCGCGTCCGAATTTATGGACAGCGGCTGGAGAGTTAAGAAGCTTCATCGCCTCATCGTTCACTCGGCGGCCTACCAGCAGTCGTCGCGCGTCACGCCTGAGTCCCTTGCGCGCGACCCTTACAACCGCCTCCTCGCGCGCGGCCCGCGCTTCCGGGTGGATGCGGAACTGGTCCGCGACATCGCGCTCGCGTCGAGTGGATTGCTGAACCCAAAAATTGGCGGTCGCGCCGTGATGCCGCCTGCGCCGGAATTCCTCTTCAAGCCGCCCGCCAGCTACGGCGACTTTCCTTGGAAGAACGAGGAAGGCGACGAGCGTTACCGTCGCGCCGTTTACACTTTCCGCCGCCGCTCGACGCCTTTCCCGTCGCTGCTGGTCTTCGACGCGCCCGTCGGCGACTTTTCCTGTGTCCGCCGCCAGCGCTCAAACACGCCGCTGCAAGCGCTCACCACGCTGAACGAGCCGATGTTCATGGAAGCCGCCCAAGCCCTTGCCCTCCGCACGCTGCGCGACGGCGGCGCTTCCGACGCAGACAAGCTCGCCTTCGCCTTCCGCCGCTGCACCGCGCGCGTGCCGACGCGCGAAGAACAGGCCGAACTCCTCGGCTTGCTGGCGAAACAAGAGCAACGCTTCACCGGCAAGGATGCGGACGCCTGGCTGCTCGCCGCCGCCGACCCGAAGTCTCCGCCTGCGCTGCCTGCGGCCGCCACGCCCGCGAAACTCGCAGCTTGGACCGCCGTCTCCCGCGTGCTCCTGAATCTCGACGAGACGATCACGAAGGAGTGACACCATGACGACGCAACAGCACCTACTCCTCGACCACCAGCGCTCTTTGGCTCGCCGCTGGTTCCTTCGCGACTGCGGAGTAGGCCTCGGCTCCATCGCACTAGCGTCACTGCTCGGCGCGCGGGAGGCGCAGGCGGCAACTGCCTTCTCCACCGACCCGCCTGCGCCGAAGCAGCCGCACTTCGCGCCAAAGGCGAAGCGCGTCATCTACCTCTTCATGGCCGGCGCGCCGAGCCACTTGGAACTCTTCGACAACAAACCCGCGCTCG
>JBJTAU010000324.1:0-6938 GCA_046090965.1 Limisphaerales bacterium
CGCATCGCTTCGCTCGCTGACGCTCGCGGTGGCCGCCCGGCAGGTCGGCCCTACCGGGGCGGGCGGCGACTGGAAATCGCCGGCACGAGGGATTGGCTCTCCGAATCTCTCGCACAGCAGCGAGATGATTTGGCGGATTTGCACAATCTGCTTCGTGGATGAGCAGATGAAGGAGACGAGTGTCTCCCATGGTTCCTGCCGCAGCAACCGCAGCCCGCGGCACGCCGCGACCGACGCGCGCATCGGCTTGTCGTCGGGAAACGTTGCGACGACGGCGGCAAGGTTCACGTCGAGTTGGAGATAGTCGCGGAGCAAGGCGTGGTGCGTGGTGCGTGGTGCGTGAAGGGAGGCGGCGGAGCCAAGCAATTCTGCGGTGATTCCGTCGGAGTTTTGGCGGAGGCGGAATAGGTGGCCGGCGATGACGCCTTCCCAAGCATCTCCGACGGCGCGCCAGCGGAAGGCCTGGCCGGAGTCGAGTGTCGCAGCGAGGTCGTAATCGCGGACGGGAAACAGAATGGCCTGCGAGTCACGCGCTGCGGCGTGAAACTCGGGGGATTGTGAGCACCGCAGAGACGGGACGGACGCAGAGAAGGCAAAGGCCCCGCCCATGACGTTGCGTGTCTTCTCTGCGTCCGTCCCGCCTCTGCGGTGAAATTTGCTTTGATGCGCGTCCATTCGCGTGTTTCGCGGGCACTACTTCAACTCCCGGCAGAGCAGCAGCCGCACGGTGTGGATGACGCGCCCGCGATACTCGATGTCCCGCGTGCCTAGGTCTTCGATGCGCTCGAACTCGGCGGCGAGTCGTTCGGAAGGCGGCTCGGGTTGCGCTCCCTTCTTCAGCTCTTGAACGAAGATGGCGCTATGGCCTTTGCGCGCCGCGTAGCCGGGCCAGAAGCCGTATTGGTTCTCCAGCTTCTCGGACGACTGATAGAACACGACGGGCGCGTGCGGCACGCCGGCCTTCGCCTCGGGAATGTAGAACGACAGCAAGCTCGTGATGCCGTAGTGCGCGCCGATGACGAAGACCGGTTTGCCTTCAGCAGAAATAATTTTCTGCCGCTCGGCTTCGACGGTTTCGGCCATCGCCTTCCAGCCGCGCACGCGCACGAGCGGGTCCAGCTTCGTTGCCAGTGTTTGGCCGAACAACTTGCTGGTGAGGTTCGTGTCGTGCAGCAGCACGACGAGCGGCAGGCCCAGCGAAAGTCCGCCGATGAACCACGCGCGCACGGAGCGCACGCCGCGCCGCCAGCAGGCGTCGGCTTGCAGCGCGGCGAGGCAAAGCCGCGGCAGCACAGCGGGCCCGATCCAGTTCGGCTGCACGCGGGCACGGAGCGTGTAGAGAAAGTAGCCGAGGAAGAGCGGCAGGCCCATGCAGAGGAGGAAGAGCGGGAGCGCTTGCTCTGTAGCGGCGCTCTGTGAGCGCCGTTCTGCGTCAGCTCGGCGGTCACAGACCGCCGCTACAGGTGCGAAACCGCCACGAAGTAGGGCGAGCGTCGTCAGCGCGCAGCCCACGACGAGCGCGAGGAAGCACGGGTTCAAGAGCGCGATTTCGGCAGCGACGAAATCGATCAGATAGTTCGGCGTGAACTTCCACGCTAGCGCGAGGCCGGCGCGATTGTGCAGGTGCTCGATGGTGGCCCAACCGTTCTGGGCGTTCCAGATGAGCTGCGGCAGCACGGCCAGCGCGGCGATGCCGAGCGCGAGCCACGGGCCAGCGGCGCGGAGTTGCGCGCGCGCGGGCTTCCACAGCGCAAAGAACAACGCGAAGCAGGCGAGTTGAAACGCGTTCGTGTTCTTGGAGAGGAAACCGAGGCCGAGCCACAGGCCGGTGAGCAGCCACGGACGGAGCGCGGCATTCATGCCGCCGCAAGCTGGAACGCCCGCGCCGTGTTCGGACGCACCGGTGACGCCGGACGTTTCTGCGGCCTGAAGGCCGCGCTCCTGTCCGCGCACAGCCTCCCACCCGCTCAACATCGCCAGCGTCCAGAACAGCACGGAGAGGCAGTCCACCGTCATCAGCACTGCGCCGACGGCGAGCATCGGCGTGGCAGTGGCCGCGAGGACGACGAACAGGCCGAGCCTCGCCGTGGCCTCGCGGGCGAAGAAGCGCAGCAGCAGCACGGACACCAGCGCGGTGACGCACGGCGCGAGGAAGCGCACGCCGAACGCGGTGTCGCCCCACAGATGCGTGCCGATCCACTGCGCAGCGGCGATGCCCGGCGGCTTGCTGTAGTAGGCGAGCGCCGGGTGCTTGGACCATTGCCATTGATAGGCTTCGTCCTCGCTGAGTTCGATGCTCGGCCCGGCGAGGTAGGCAAGGCGGGCAAGGAACAGGATGGCGATGACGATGTGGCCGAGGCGGAGCCAGTGAGAAGAGAAGTCGGAAGTCGGAAGTCGGAAGTCGGAATTTTCAGTAGCTGGCCGATTGGCGAGCATAGAAGGCAATTGTTCCCACCACAGGGGAAACCACTTCCGCCCGGCCCAGCCCCAGCAACGGTCCAGTGCCCAGACCATCACGGCGGCGTAGCCCGCACCGAGGGCCGCGCCGATGAGCACGTCGCTGACGTAGTGGACACCGTTATAGACCCGCGAGAAGGCGACACCCGCCGCGAGTGGCACCATGAAGCGCCAGCTTCGGCGGAAGAAGAGGAACGCCACCATCGCCGCCGCCGCCATGTTCGCGGCGTGCGCGGAGGGCAGGCTGAAACTCTCCGTGCGGCCCACGAGCGTGATGGTTTCTGGAATCGTCACGAACGGACGCGGGCGTGCGAGGGCGTGCTTGATGGAGTTGATGATGAGCGGGTCGCCCAGTGCGACGGCCAGCAGGATGAACGCGACGCAAAGCGCGCCCTTGGTGCGCTGCTTCCAGATGAGCAGCGCAGAGGCGACGATGACCGCCGGCACAAACAGCTTGTTCCCGCTCAACACCGGCATGAGCCAGTCGAAGAACGGATTGCTCAACGACTGATTGATGAAGCGGAACAGGGCCGCGTCGAGCGATTGGAGCCAGGCGGTCAAAGCGCCGACAGGGTGGCGAAGCAGCCCGGAAGCTCAAAGCGGAAAGTGCGTGCCTTTCCGCTTGGAGCCGCGTCGCCGACTCACTAGCCTCCGCGCACTTATGACCGACCCGCGTTTCGCCAAGCTCGCCGACCTGCTCATCAACTACTCCTGCGCCATCAAGAAAGGCGAGAACGTCATGCTCGACATGATCGACGTGCCGGATGAGTTCACCGTGGAGCTCATGCGCGCCACCCGCAAGGCCGGCGCGACGCCCATCGTCGAGGTCCGCCACAGCCGCGTCACCCGCGAGGTGCTCAAGGACACCAACGAGAAGCATGCCAAGCTCGTCCACGACATCGAACTCCGCCGCATGAAACACATGCAGGCCTACATCGCCATCCGCGGTGCACACAACGCCACCGAGTCCGCGGATGTGCCTTCGGACAAGCTCGCGCTCTACTCGAAGATTCTCCGCCCCGTCCTCAACTACCGCGTGAACAAGACCAAGTGGTGCGTCCTGCGCTGGCCCACGCCCAGCATGGCGCAAGCAGCCAGCATGAGCACGGAAGCGTTCGAGGACTTCTACTTCGACGTCTGCACCATGGATTACGCGAAGATGGCCCGCGCGCAGATGCCCCTTCAGCGCCGCATGCAGAAAGCCGACCAGGTCCGCCTCACCTCGCCCGGCACGGACCTGACCTTCAGCATCAAGGGCATCGGCGCCAAGATGTGCAAGGGCGACCGCAACATCCCCGACGGCGAATGCTTCTCCTGCCCGGTCAAGACCAGCGTCAATGGCGCGATCCAGTTCAACACCCCCACGCTCTACAGCGGCACGAAGTTCGAGAACATCCGCCTCGAGTTCAAGGACGGCAAAGTCATCAAGGCCACCGGCTCGAACGAGAAGCGCCTCAACGAGATCCTCGACACCGATGCCGGCGCGCGCTACGTGGGCGAGTTCTCGCTCGGCTTCAACCCCTACATCATGTCGCCCATGTGCGACATCCTCTTCGACGAGAAGATCGCCGGCTCGCTGCACTTCACGCCCGGTCAAGCCTACGAGGACTGCGACAACGGCAACCGTTCCGCCGTCCACTGGGACATGGTGCTCATCCAGCGCAAGGAATGGGGCGGCGGCGAGGTGTGGTTCGACGGCGAACTCATCCGCAAGGACGGCCTCTTCATCCCGAAAGACTTGCAGCCGCTGAACCCGGAGAATTTGAAGTAGCGGATTCCACGCGTTGGATCCCGGGGCGGTTGCTTCACCCGGCAAATCGCCGCGACCCAAATCTCTGGCAGGTGCGTTTAACCTCTCAGATGCACCCGGCCTCTTCACCTCCCGCGCTGGCGGTTCGGGCATTGCTCAGCCTTTTCCTCCCGCTCGCCATCTTTGCCCAGCAGCCGCGCGCCACGGAACGACGCGACGCGATTCGCGTCGAGCGCACCGGCTCGAAGTATGCGACCGCTGGTCACCCCAAGCCCGGCGCGTTCGTCACCGGGCAGGATGCGGACCTCGTGCTGGGCGCGAAGGGCTTCAACCGCAGCGGCGGCCCGCTCCTGCTGAATCATCCCTCTGGCCTCGCCACGGATGGCAAGGCGTTGCTCGTCGCCGACCGCTGGAACAACCGCGTGCTCCTCTGGAAGTCCGCGCCCGTCGGCAACACGTTGCCGGACCTCGTGCTCGGCCAGCCGGACTTCGAACAGAACTACTCCGGCGTGGGCCGGCACCAATTGAACTGGCCCGGCAATGTCGCCATCACGCCCGACGGCCAGCGTATCGCCGTCGCCGACACGGAGAACCATCGCGTGCTGGTTTGGAATGCGTTCCCGACCAAGAACGGCCAGCCGGCGGACCTCGCGCTCGAGCTCAGCACGTTTGCGAATGACAATGTCCCTCAGCCCGGCAGGAGATTGGGCGGCGTCCGTCTTGCCTGGCCGTGGGGCGTGTGGACGGACGGCACGAAGCTCGCCGTCGTCGCGACGCACGGCGCGGCGGTGCTGATGTGGAACTCGTTTCCGACACGCGACCAGCAGCCGCCCGACTTCATCCTCCGCCCCGAGGGCGCGGGCACGCCGCGCAACGTCACCAGCGACGGTAAGACCTTCTTCGCCCTCAGCGACCACAACTATGGCGAACGCTCCCGGCCGGCGACGATCGTCTGGAATTCCTTTCCCACCTCCGCCGCGCAGCCACCGGACTGGCGGTGGGGCGAGTGGCTGAAGGGTTCGTTCACGCCCGACGGCCGGCTCGTGATGGGTGGCATGCAGTCGGTCTATCTCTGGAGCCAGCCACCGCGCGACGCGCAGACAGACGCGGTGGTGGTGCTGCACCCGGCCACGTATCGCAACGGCGACGGCCCCGACGCGGTCGTCGCGAACGGCCGGCTCTACGTCTGCACTTACAATGGCAACCACATCCTCGGCTGGTGGTCGCGCGTCGGGAGCGACCGCACCGATCAGGACACTTGGGCGGAAAACTTCTTCATCCAAAACCCGGCGGTGGCGACGGATGGCAAAAGCCTCTTTGTTTCGTCGGACTTCGACCGAAAGCTCTTCGTCTGGTGCAGTCTGCCCGACGAAAGCGCCGCGCGCCCGGACTTTGTCTATCACCTGCCCGACGGCCCGTGGGACAACGCCGCGAGTGGCACGACGCTCGCGCTCGCGGGCCGCAACACGGTCTATCTCTGGCGCAAGCTGCCACTCGATGGTGAACTGCCCGACGTGACGCTGCGCGGGCGCATCGGCAGCGTCGAGTTACGCGAACTGACCGGCGTGGCGGTGGACGCGCGGCACTTCTACCTCGCGGACCGGCAGGCAGGCCGCATCTACGTCTGGGACGGCATCCCCGGCGCGGACAGCGAGCCGACGCTCACGCTCGACGCGCCGAATCCGGGTCGGCTCAACAGCGACGGCAACCACCTGTGCGCCGCGCCGTTCGAGGAACACGACATCCGCGTGTGGCCGGTGGCGGAACTTGGCACGGACAACCGCGCGTTCCGCGTGGGTGCGCCCGGCGTGTTCAACCTGCCGGGCGACGCGCTTGCGGCGGACGGGAAGTTGTTCGTCGCCGACCGCAGCAATCATCGCGTGCAAGTCTGGGACCGGGTGGAGGACGCGCTCGCGGGCCGACCCGCCGACACGTTCCTTGGTGCGACCGACGAGCAGGACCGCCGCGCTGGACTCGCGCGCAACAAGCTTTTCCAGCCCGGCTCGCTCGCGTGGGGCGGCGGCGCGCTCTGGGTGGGCGAGTTCAAGTTCAGCACGCGCATCCTGCGCTTCAGCCCGCAGGCGAACGCGGTGGCGCAACAAGCGAAGCCGGCGCGAAGCGAGCCGCAGTTCACCCCGAATCCCGTTCCGCAGTCCGGCCCCGGCGCCGCTTCGCCTCGCGCGAACCAGCCCGGCCCGTGGGACAACGACGTGCTCGTGCATCGCCTCGGCCCTGGCCAGCCGCAGGTGCTCGCGACCTTCCCGCGCGCGGGCGTGCCGACGCTCGCGCGGCTGGCGGATGGCCGGCTCATCGCGGCGTTCCAGCACTTCCCGGCGGACGACAATCGCAACTTCGACCGCGTGGCTGTGAGCTTCTCCAGCGACGAGGGACGGACCTGGGCCAAGCCCGAGCCAATCGCCGTGACGGGCTTGGCAGCAGGCCTCGCGCGCCCCTTCGACCCGACGCTGGTGCCGCTCCCGCACGGGCGCGTGCGGCTCTACTTCACGTCAAACCGCAGCCCGGATTTCCAGCGCAGCATCCCGGCGATTTACTCGGCGGTCGCAAAGGACGGCGTGAACTACGAGTTTGAACCGGGCGTGCGTTTTGCCCTGGAGGGACGCGTGGTGATTGACTGCGCGGTGGCGCTGCTCGTTCGCGCGCATTTCCTCCGGCGTCCCGTTGTCGGGCACGATGAGATGGAACACGCCGCCGGGCAGCGCCACCGCGCAGT
>JBJTAU010000325.1:0-4544 GCA_046090965.1 Limisphaerales bacterium
CGCTGACGGAGAAGGAAATCAAGGCCGAGGAGGAACGCGAGGCCGCCGCGCGCAGCGGCAAGAAGGCCGCGCGCACTCCCGAGCCTTCGAAACGCGACAAGCAATGGCAGTTCACCGACGAAATGCTCGCACGCTACACGTTCAAAATCACCGGGCAGGAAATCGTGCGAGACCGGCCGGCGTGGGTCGTGGAGTTCGCCCCGCGCAGCAAGGATCTGCCGGTGAAACAAATGACGGACCGGGTGGCGAACAAGGTGGCCGGGAAGCTCTGGATTGACGCGGAGGAATGGGAGGTCGCGCGGCTGAAGTTCTGGCTTACCGAGGAGGTCACGGTGGTCGGCGGCGTCGCCGGTGTGCTGCGGAAGTTCGAGATGAACTTGGACCGCACGCGCATCGAGACCAACGCGTGGATGCCGACGGTGCTCGATTTCGAGATGGCCGGCCGCGAGGTGATGGTGAACAAGCGGCTGCACTACCACGAGGAATCGAGGAACTTTAAGCGCGCTGCGCCGCCCGCAGCAAAGTAGGTCAGGCGACCGGCGCGTGCCTGAACTCCGAAATCAAACTGAGCCGGACGCCAGGGCGCCACGAACTAGTCGTCGGCTGGGCCGCAGTTGGATTTCACCCGCGCTTCACCGACTTGGTCTGGCCGGACTTCGCCGCCTCGTAGAAGGCGTAGATCGCGTCGAGCACTTGCAATCCTTCGCGGCCGGTGACCGGCGGGTCTTGCAGGCCAGCGGCGGCGCGGGCGCAGGCGTGGACCCACGGCGTGTAACCGGACGGCTCGGCGGGTGGCGTGTAGGTTTGGATGCCGTTCAGTTTTGGATCGGCGGTAGAATACCACTTCAGGCTGACCTCGGGCTGGTGGTTCAACTCCAGCCAGCCTTTCTCGCCCCAAAGCTTGATGTGCTGGTGATAGCCGCGGTCGAGGTCGTAGCCGCTGGTGAGCGTGCCGAAGTAACCGCCAGTGAACTTCAGCGCGACGGCGTTCGCGTCCTCCACGTCCATCGGCTGCCCGCCGACGATGCCGGAGAAACCCGCGACAGCTTCGACTTCCGCACCAGTGATGAAGAGCGCGAGGTCCAGCCAATGGATGCCGAGCCAGGTCAAGTGCCCACCACCTGCGCGCGCCTTCTGGCCGGACCAGCTTTGCCGGTAGCTCGGGCTTTTCAGCCGCGTCTGGTCGGCGACGAGGTGAATCTCCATGCCGTAAAGTTTCCCGAGCCGGCCTTCGCGCACGAGCCGCTGGGCCTCGCGCGCTTCGGGGCGGAGGCGGTTGGCGAAGGCGAGCATCAGGTGCAGGTGCTTGCCCTCGGCCTTGCGCACGAGCGGCTCGAAGTCCGACGCGCGCACACACGCGGGCTTCTCGGCGTGGACGTGGCAGCCGTGTTCCAACGCGGCGTCGATCGCGGCCGGTGCGAGCACGGCTTCCATCGTGACCAGCGCCAGCTTCGGCTTCGCGTCGCGCAGCACAGTGGTAATGTCCTTGCCCGTTGCTTTCAACTTCGGCCCGAGTGTCTTTTGCGCTGCAGCGAAGGTGCTGCCGCTCGCGTCCCAAACGGAGACTTCGCCGACCTCCGTGCTCGCGGCGAGGCCCGCGAGGTAGGCGTCGAGATGCGGACCACTGGCATGCGTGAGGACGGCGACTGGGATGGGCATAAATGTTAGAATGAAGCGTGGCTTGGCTAGCTGCCCTGCCTATTGCTCAACGCTGGTTGTTGCTGCGCGCCTGCTGGAGTAGCCACTTGTAAAGGGCGTCGGTGCCATAAGCTTCGTCCCAGCAATTGTGCCCCACGCCGGGATACTCGGTGTATTTCGAGTTCACGCCGGCTTTGGTGAGCGTTGCCTGCATTTCGCGGTTGGCCTTGACGATACCTTCGCGGTCCTTGTCGCCGCAGAAATTCCAAACTGGCAGGCGGGCGGCGATGAACTTCTGCACTTTGGCGGTGTTGGGTCCCGCACACATGGGCACGATGGCCGCCCAGGCGGAAGGATCCTTCGTGGCGATGCTCCAAGTGCCGGTGCCGCCCATCGAGAGGCCGGTGAGATACACGCGGTCGGGGTCGGTGCCGAACTCGGTCTGTGTCTGTTTGAGCATCGCGAGCGCCCACTGCGCATCCGGTCCGTCCGCGTTCCAGTTCGAGCCGTTGCGGCACTGCGGGAAGACGGCGACGAAGGGGAAGGTGGACTTCCGCTTCCAGATGACCGGGCCAAGGCCGACCATGATTTGATTGATGTTGTTCGTGCCGCCGTCGCCGGCACCGTGAAGGAAAAGCATCGCCGGCGGTTGGCTGCCGGGCTCGAACTTGGCCGGCACGAAGATGACGAACGGATGCACCTTGCCCTCGGGGTCAGTGTAGCTGCGGTTGAGGAAGCCTCGCTCGACCGGCTCGGCGGCGGGCAGGGCCGGGAAGAGACCGACCACGCAGACGGCAGCGAGAGCGAGGCGGAGCGAGACTGGTTTCATGCAGCGGAAGCTGAAGGAGCCGAGTTGGTCGGCGGAGGTCAGTTCTTCATCGCGCGTTCCACCTGCGCCGCGAGCTTCGCCAAGTCAATCTGCTCGCCCGCCGCCGGGAACTTGTGCGGCAGCAGATACCAGTCCTCCGTGAAGCTCACGCTCGCGCCCGGTGCGATGGTCCGGCGCGGGCCGTGCGGCTCCAACTCGCACGCGGGCACGAAGCTCGCCTGCGGATACCAGAAGCACAGCGTCAGCCCGGCGATCTCGGGATACACGCCGTCTTTCGGCGAGGGGTAACGCTTCACGAACGCCTGGTCGTGCGGCATCACGTAGGCGAACCAGCCGGCGTTCGAGTCGAAGCCCAGCTTGGGCTGCCGCGTCGGCCCGAGCACTTCGAGGAAGTTGCCGCGCAAGCGCACGTTCGGGTCAGTGGGCTTGAGGATGATGTTGTGCTCTTCGCCTTGGTTATACATCACAAAGCCGGTCGGAAACCGCCGCGTGTCCGGTGTCTGCGGGATGACCCCGATGCCGCCATGCACCGCGAAGGTGCGGCTCCAGTGCGTCCAGAACTTGGGCTCCTTGGAAACGTTTTTGATGACCTGCTCGCAGGCGAGATGCGTGCCGGTGGCGGCGAGGCGGAAATTGCGGATGAGTTGCACGCCGGTGGCTTCGTCGGGCTTGCTCGTGAGCCGCACGGCGCGCGGGCCGATGGCTTCGGCGGCCCACTCGCCGGCCCAGAGCGTGTCGCGCTTGGGGATGAGATACTCCGGCCCGATGTCGAAACGGCCCGCGCTGGACGGGGCTTTCGGTCCGCCGGGCGTGCCCCACTTCTCCTCGCGCGGGTCGAGGTAGAGCGCGTTCTTGCCTTGAAGCGTGTATTCCAGCACGCGCCCGCCGACGTGGTGGCAAAGCGTGACCTTAGTGTCGGCATTGGAGAGTTCGAAGCAGTCGGGGTAGTTCAGCACCTTCACGCGCTTCACGCCCTCGGGCAGGGCCGCGGCGGAGGCGATGAGTTGCAGGGCGAGCAAAGCAGCGGCGAAACAGGTGGAGCGCATGGCGGAATGGGAGCGGAGCCAGGGCGGGAATTGCAACGAAGATTTCTGCCCGACTTCCTGTAGCGGCGGTGTGTGACCGCCGTTCTGAAGCGTCGGCTGGCACTCGACGGCGGTCGTAGACCGCCGCTACAGGGGGCGCTGCACCACGCTCTCGATTTCCCCGTGCTGGACGCGCGTGCGAAGCGTTTGGCCGGCCTTCACCTGCTCGGCGCGGCGGATGACCGCGCCGGTGGCGGCGTCGGTGGTGATGGAGTAGCCGCGGGCGAGGACGTTCTCCGGCGAGAGCAGACGCAGGCGGCTGGTGAGCGTGGCGAGCTGCTCACGCCGGACGGCAAGTTGCGCGGTGGGCTTGAGTCGCCGCAAGCGCAGCGCAGCTTGGCCGAAGCGGTGCTGCCGCTCGCGCAGGCGGGACCTTGTCTCACGGGCCAGCGCCACGCCCGCGTCGTCGAGCCGTTGCGCCCATTCCTGCAAGCGCCGGCGCGGGTGCGCGAGCGCGAGGCGGTGGCGGACTTGGGCAAAACGTTCTTCCGCCGCCTCCAGATGCTGTCGGGCGAGCTGTCGCAGTCGGGCCGAAGCGTCAGCCACAAACTCCCGGCGGGCGAAAGCGCCTTCGGTGATGAGTTCCGCCGCCGCGCTGGGCGTGGCCGCGCGCAGGTCGGCGACGAAATCCGCGATCGTGAAATCAATCTCGTGCCCGATCGCCGACACGACCGGCACCGCCGATTCGAAGATGGCCCGCGCGACGGCTTCTTCGTTGAAGGCGCAGATGTCTTCGAGGCTTCCCCCGCCGCGAGTTACCAAAATCAGGTCAAGCTTGGGCAGGTGAGAAAGCGGGGAAGCGGGCAAGTGAGAGGCTGCCTCGGACGCCGTTCCCACTTTCTCACTTTCCCACATTCTCACCTGCTCCGCCCCGCTCGCAGAAAAGTCATTCAAAAGCCGAACCGCCCGCGCGATGTCCGCCGCCGCCCCCTCCCCCTGCACGCGGCACGGGACGAAGATGATTTCCAAGCCCGGCTGCCGTCGCTGGATGA
>JBJTAU010000326.1:0-3343 GCA_046090965.1 Limisphaerales bacterium
CCCGGGGCGAGGGCAAGCCGGCGCGCCCGACGATTTCGACCTTCCACTCGCTGTGCGTCCGCATCCTCCGCCAGCACATCGAGAAGCTTGGTTACAAGCGGAACTTCGTGATCTACGACGAGTCCGAGCAACTCGGCGCGATCAAGAAGATCCTCGCGAACATTTCCGCGAAGGGTGAGCAGACCGATCCGCGCGCGGTGCTCGGGCTGTTGAGCAAGTTCAAGAACGGCGGCGCACAGGCCGAAGCTGCGTTCAAAGACCCCAATGTTTCCGCGCTCGCCGAGCACGTCCGCAAGAAATACGAGTCCGCGCTCAAGGCGTGCAACGCGGTGGACTTCGACGACCTCATCCTGCTCACGCTGCGGCTTTTCACCGAGCATCCCGACGCGCTCGACGCCTGCCGCGCGCGCTTCCGCTACGTGATGGTGGACGAGTATCAGGACACCAACGCCGCGCAGTTCCAGCTCGTCCACGCGCTCACAAGCAAGCACCGCAACCTCTGCGTCGTCGGCGATGACGACCAATCCATCTACGGCTGGCGCGGCGCGGAAGTGGCGAACCTGCTCGACCTCGAAAGGCATTTTCCTGAAGTGAAGGTCGTGAAGCTGGAGCAAAACTACCGCTCGACGAACACGATTCTCCAAGCGGCCAACGCCGTGATCAAAAACAACGCGAGGCGGCGCGGGAAGAACCTGTGGTCGCAGAATGGGCAGGGCGGAAAGATTCAGTTGCAGGCCTTCGAGAACGAAGAGGCCGAGGCGCGCACGGTGGCGGAGACGATTGAATTCAAGCGCATGACCAAGCGCGTGGCGTGGGGCGATCAGGCGATTCTCTTCCGCACCAATATCCAGTCCCGGCCCATCGAGATGGAGCTGCGCAAGGCGGGCATTCGTTATCACCTCATCGGCGGGCAAAGCTTTTTCGATCGGCGCGAGGTGCGCGATTTCCTCGCCTACGTGAAGACGTTCCTGAACCCGCATGACGACGTGAGCCTGCTGCGCATCGCGAACGTCCCGGCGCGCGGCTTGAGCGACGTAACGATGGAGCGCCTGCTCGCCGCGAGCCAAGAGCGGCACTGCTCAGTCTTCGCTGCGATGCGCCACACTGATGTGCAAGGCAGCATGCAGGCGCGCACGCGCGAGGCGGTGCAGGAGTTCATTGCGTTCATCGAGGAGACGCGCGCTCGGCTCGGCGATCCGTCATTGGCGTCCAACGCCGACGCGCTCCAGCGATGGTCGGAAAAGTTTCTCAACGAGACCGGTTACTGGAATGAACTTCGCCGCAGCGAGAAGAACCAGGAGACCGCCGAGAATCGCATTCGCAGCCTACGCGATTTGATCGCGACGATGGACGGCGACGGCGCAGGCAAGCCGTTAAGCGAACGGCTCGACGCGTTTCTTGAAACCATCACGCTCGATTCCGAGCGCGAGGAGGAGAAGGAGGCGGGCGATGCCGTGACGCTGATCACCATGCACTCATGCAAGGGCCTCGAGTATCCGCACGTGTCTGTGGTGGGCGTGGAGGAGGGCTTGCTGCCGCACGCGCGCTCAAAGGTCGAGGGCACGCTGGACGAGGAGCGCCGGCTCTTCTACGTGGCCATCACGCGGGCGAAGCGGGAGCTGATGATCTCGCACTGCGGCGGGCGAAAGAAATACGGGCAGCTCACGCCGTGTCATCCGTCGTCGTTCTTGAAGGAACTGCCCAAGCAACTGATTGAGGATGCGGACGAGAAAGGCAAACAACCCGTCACGCAAGCCAGCGCGAAGGACATGTTCGCCGCGATGCGTGCGGCGCTTCAGTAGCGCGTGCCGGCGGTTTACGGCGGTTATCGACGAGGCAATTACCGGTTCAAGCGGCGGCGTGCAGTTAGAACTGCTATGAGGTCGCGCGATGGCCGCGAAGGGGGCGAAGGTCGGACTGCGAAAGGGATTAGATCAACCCGCCTAGATCCGCTTCCAGTGCCGTCCGTTCGTCCTGCTCCGTCACTTGGGCCGCCAACCGCCGTGCTTCTCTGAGATGCTCTGCGGCTGCGGCGGCATTCCCGGCGAGACGCTCGGCGCGGGCGAGTGATTCGTGCGCGTAGCCGAGGTAAAACGGCGGTTCACTGCTGCTGACGGCCAAACACAAACGGCCATATCGCCGGGCATTGTCAGCTTGGCCGAGCACCGCATAGACGCGTGACAACTGCCAGTAGCCGATCGATAGGTTCTGCGCCGTGCAGTCGGCTCGCGCTCGCCAGTGGGCCAGCGACGCATGCGCCAGCGAGGTCATGGCTTCGGACTCGTCGGGTGTCCGATCGCTCTTGTCGAGCAACGACCAGACGCGGTTGAAGCAGTCGGAGGAAAACCAACGGTGGGCGAGGGCGAGATCGAATGGCGGTGGCTGGTTCAAGGTGACGGAGTTTGGTTCATAAAAGGAAACGACCGCAAGCCTTGCGGCCAGCGGTCGTGCCAGAAAGAAAAACGGTTACTTCTTCCCGAAGAAGCGCTTGAGGTTCGCGAGGCCTTTGACGGCGATGTCGTCGCGCTTGGGCTCGATCTTGCGCCAGATGGCGGCGGCGCGGGCGATGACCTTCACGTCCGTGGTGAAGCTCTCGATGACGACGTCGCCCTGGTAGTTGATCTTCTTGAGCGCGGCTACGATGGGCTTCCAATCAATGTGGTCGCCGCCGGGCGTGCCGCGGTCGCTGCCGCAGGCGTGGAAGTGGCCGAGGAGCTTGCCGGCCTTAAGGATCGCGGCGGCTTGGTTCTTTTCCTCGATGTTCATGTGGAAGGTGTCGAGGTGCAGCACGACGTTCTTCGCGCCGACGGCTTTGATGAGCGCGAGACCTTTGTCGCAGGTGTTGAGGAAGTCGGTCTCGAAGCGGTTGAGTGGCTCAATGCAGAGCGTGACACCCTTCGCGCCGGCGTAGGCGGCGAGTTCCTTCAAGATCTTCACGACGAGCGCGCACTCGACTTTCTGCTGCGCTGGCTCGACGGCGTCGGCCTTGCCCACGACGGAGTAGATGGGGCCGATGAGGCGCGGGCAGCCCATGATGGCGGCCTGGTCCACGAGCGCCTTGCAGTAGGCCATGCCGGTGGCTTGCTCCTCAGGCGTGCCGCGGAAGTCGCGGCCCGGGCCCATGCACGCGCAGATGGAGCCGATGGCGAGGCCGGCCTTGTCGGCGGCGGCCTTGACCTTCGCGGGGTCAATGTGTTCGGGCGCTTCGACGGGGATCTCGACGGTGTCGAAGCCCCACTTCTTGAACTTGGGGAAGAGCTTCACGCTGTCGGTGGTGAAGGGCGAGGTGTAGAGGAAGGAGTTGATGCCGAATCTCATGGTAGTGCTGGTTAAAGTGCGCCGC
>JBJTAU010000327.1:0-4186 GCA_046090965.1 Limisphaerales bacterium
GTTGAAGGTGGATGCGGGCAGCGCGGGCGGGATGGTGAGCGTGGACGCCGTGGAGTTGAGCGACGGCTCCACCAGCACGTTCGCAGCGGACGCGCGCGCCAGCAGCACGTATGCGACGCGTTTCTCGCACGGCTCCAGCTCGCCGGCGTATCAGGGGCCGACGGTGCTGCGGAGTGAGTTGGAATCGGCGAACTGGAGCGAATCCTGGCTGGCTTACACGTGCTTCGACTTGGTGGTGCTCGCACGCGGCGACCTCGCGGTAATGAACGCGGCACAGCAAAACGCGCTGCGGAGCTACGTGGAGGCCGGGGGCGGGCTGGCGGTGCTGGGGCTGACGGAGTTGCCGAAGGCTTGGCAAAGCACCGCTCGCGCCAAATCGAAGGCTGGCCAAAACCGCAGCCTTGAAGCGTTCGAAATGGGGTTCGGTCAGTGCCTCTTAATAGGTCCTACAAGCATCGCGTCGCTGTTTGGCGTTCAATTTGACGCACTGAAGGATCTCGCCCGCGAATCCGGCCAAGTCTGGCAGTCCATGCCCAACGACTCCGGCGCGAACAGCGAGTTTCCCATCATCGAGGACACCCGCATCCCCGTGCGCGGCATCGTGTTCATCATGCTCGCGTTCATCCTCATCGTCGGGCCGTTCAACCTCTTCTTCTGCGCCCGCGCCAACCGCCGCATCGCGATGCTCTGGACCATCCCGCTGATTTCCTTCGTCACCTGCGCCATCGTCTTTGGCTACTCGCTGATGAGCGAGGGCATCACGCCCACGACGCGCACGGAGGCGGTCACGTTCCTCGACCAAGCCGCGCACCGCACCACCACGCTCGCGCGGCAGGCCTTCTACACGCCGCTCACGCCCGGCGACGGCCTCCGCTTCAGCCACGACACCGAGGTCACGCCGCTCGTGGACGTGAACAACTACAACGGGGGGAACTCCCGCGAGCTGGAGCTCTCACAAGCGCAGCACCTTACGCGCGGCTGGGTCACGGCGCGCGTCCCGGCGCACTTCGCGCTCCGCAAATCCGAGACGCGCCGCGAGCGTGTGCAAATCCAGCGCCTCCCCGATGGCCGTGTGACCGTGCTCAACGGCCTCGGCGCGGACATCCAGACGCTCTGGCTACGCGATGACAAAGGCCGGGTTTTCAAAGGCGAAGGGCTGAAGGCGGGGCAGAACGTGACGTTGAGTGGGAGTGCCACGGTGACGACCACGACCACAGCGAACGCACTCGGCACCCTTTACCAAGGCGCGTGGGTCGGCGCGCACGACGCGCTTGCGAGCGACCCCGGCAATTCGCTGCGACCGAACACCTATCTCGCCGTCATGGCCGACGCCCCGTTCATCGAGATTGGCTTGCCCAAACCCGGCAACACCCGTGCCCGCCAAACCATCATCGGCCTGCTCGGCCCGGAGGATGTGAAGTGAGGTGCAAAGCTCCAAATCCCAAACTCGGCTGCAACGGGCTGCTTGAACCATTTTTTCCACACGAATTGAGGGCGGAGCACGGAGGGAATCGGAATTGGTGTCAGCTTCCGTTCGTGTTCCGTCTTCTATTCGTGTGGTCTGTCCTTCCGCACTCCGCACTCCGCACTCCGCATCCATGAAGGTCCAGGTCCGCAACCTCCACAAACGCTTCGGCAAGACCGTGGCGGTGGACAACTTCACGTTCTCCTTCGACAACGGCCATGTCTTCGGCTTCGTCGGGCCAAATGGCGCGGGCAAGACCACCACGATGCGCGTCATCGCCACGCTCGAGGAGCCGACCGAGGGCGACGTGCTCATCAACGGCGTCTCCGTCCGCGAGGAGCCCGAGTATGCGCGCCGCATGGTCGGCTACGTGCCCGATTCGCTGCCCGCGCACAACGACGTGACCGTGCACGAGTATCTGGATTTCTACGGGCGGGCTTACGGCTTGCAGGGCGCGAAGCGGCGCGAGGCCGTCGGCGCTGTGGAAGAGTTCACCGGCGTCACGGGCATCCTCGACAAGCATCTCAAGGCGCTCTCCAAGGGCATGAAGCAGCGCGTCACGCTGGGCCGCGCGCTCATTCACAACCCCGAAGTGCTCATCCTAGACGAACCCGCCGCCGGTCTGGACCCGCGCGCGCGCGTCGAGTTGCGCGAGTTGCTCGCCGTCCTTGCCACGCAGAACAAAGCCATCCTCATCAGCTCGCACATCCTCACGGAGCTGACGGAGATTTGTAACGGCGTGGTCAGCGTCGAGCGCGGCCAGCTGCTCGAGTCCGGCACCGTGGCGGAGGTCTGGAAGAAGAGCACGCCGCACCGGGCCTTTGCCATCCGCGTGCTCGGCGAGCCGTCCGCGCTGGTGAAGGAACTCCTGCAAACGCCGCATGTCGTCAACGCCCGCGAAGTCGGCGGCGAGGTGCTCCTGGAACTCGAAGGCGAGGAATCCGCTGGCTGCGACTTGCTCACGGCGCTCGTGGGCAAGGGCTTCAAGGTCGCCGAGTTCAAGCAGAGCAAGGCGAACCTCGAGGACATCTTCATGAACGTCACCAAAGGCGGTGTCCAATGACGACTCTTTCTCTTGCTCCTAATCTCAATCCTAATCCTGCTCTTCCCCTTGGCCTGGAGCAGAAGAGGAGCAGGATTAGGATGAGGATTACGAGCAGGAGGGAAAGTTTGCCATGAACCTCCCCACTCTCTCCAACTGGCGCACCTGGGAGCCAAACCCCATCGTGGTAAAGGAGCTTCGCCAAGCCGTGCGAAGCTGGGCGGTCACGGGAATGCTGCTGATGTTCCTCGCGGTGCTGTTCTTCGTCACGGTCGGCTTTCTGCTGGGACAGAGCTTTCACATCAGTCCCAACCAAGCGCTGGGTCGGGAGATTTTCCAATTCTTCCTGCCGGTGTTGAGCATCGTGAGCTTCATCTTCATCCCGCTCTATGTCGGCGGGCGGCTCACGGCGGAGCGACTGGATGGCAACGTGGACATGCTCTACATCACCACCCTCTCCGCCGCGCGCATCATCCGCGGCAAGCTGCTCTGCGGCATCTATCTCACCGTGCTCTTCTTCAGCGTGTGCGCGCCGGTCATGGTGTTCACGAACCTGCTGCGCGGGATTGACCTGCCCACGGTCTTCGTGCTGCTCACGATTGCGTTCCTGCTCTCCCTGCTGTCGTTGCAGGCGGCGATTTTCCTGTCGTGCCTGCCCGCGAGCAAAGGCCTGAAACTCCTCGTCGGCCTGCCGGCGGGAGGCGGCATGATGAGCTTGGTCAGCGGCATGGTTGCGATTTTGATGGACCTGATGCGCGAGGGCGTTGGCAGCCGGCTGGGCACCTGGGATTTCTGGGGCCCGGCCTTGAGCTTGTTCCTCGTCGGGCTGCTACTGTTTGGCTTCCTTCACTTGGCGGCGATTGCGCTCATCTCGGCTCCGTCAGCGAATCGGGCGCTGCCGCTGCGGAGCTACGTCACGGGCACCTGGCTGTTTACACTCGTGGTGGCGCTGCTCTGGGCTGCCCGCTCGGGCTACGTGGAGCCATTCTACGTCTGGGCAAGTTTCACCACGGGAATAATGGTTCTCGCTTTGCTGATTTCCGTTGCCGAAGGGGATGTGCTAAGTGTCCGCATCCGGCGGACCATTCCAGAAGCACCCGGCAAACGGGGGCTTGCGTTCTTCTTCTACAGCGGCACGGCTGGGGGACTCGCGTGGACTATAGCGTTAAGCGCCGCGACCATTCTTGTCGTGGCCGTGGCTTTCAAACCGTTGATGAGCGTGTTTCCTACCGCCTTCACTGGACGGCCGCCAAGTCATGTGGCCGGCTCGAGTTCAGGCGAACTGACCTCCTATCTCTCGACCATCATCCTCTACGTGCTGGCCTATTCGCTCTTCGGCCTGTTCATCCACCGCCGCTTCCAATCGCACCGCCCGCCCATCGTCGCCGCGATGATCGCCGTCGCGCTGCCCGCGCGGTGGGCCATCGTGCCGAACCTCGTGCTGTTCTTCCTCAACAAGCTCTCATGGGACGCGCTGCAAGAACGCCAACTCGGCAACCTCTTCAACGTCTTCGGCATGAAGAATCAAGCCTACCTCCCCGACCACCTCACCTGCGCGCTCGTGCTGACAGCGCTCGGCGTGCTGCTGAACCTGAAGTGGTTCCTCGCCCAACGCGCCGCCTTCCAACCGCTCCGCCGCGAAGCCCAAACCGTCACCCCGCCGCCGCTGCCTTGAAGTG
>JBJTAU010000328.1:0-2529 GCA_046090965.1 Limisphaerales bacterium
GATCCGGCGCGCTCGCAAAGCGCGGCGGATCAACTAGACGACACCAAGCTCGGAAAGTGGTAACTCCCGCTCCCGCGCGAACAGCTCCTCCTCCTGCCGCTGCTCTGCCAGGTCGAGCGCGCCGAGGACGAGCCGCTCGACGGCGTCGCGTGCCGCGTGCTGCGCGCCACGCCGCAGCCGCAGGCCATCGAGGCGCTGAAGATTCCCGAGGGCACGCTGCACTTGTGGGTTCGCACTACCGACGGCCTGCCCGCGCGGCTCGGCTGGTCCGATGGCAAGAAGGCCTTCGTCACGGTGGACGTGCGGAACTTGAAGCCGGAAGCCGCCTGGGCCGCCGAGAAATGGAAGCTGGCCGCCAACGCCGGCGATAAAATCGAGACCGTCGCGCTTGCCCACCTCACCCGCTTCCTGCAAACCGCGCCGTCCATTCTCAACAACCAGATTCCCACGCTCGGTCCCGTGACGGGCGAACGGAAATTGCTCGCGAGCCACGGCGCGGGCCGCTTGGAGCAGCACGACGGAACCAAGGTGCTTTTCCTCAAGGGCACGCCGGAGGAGATGGGTGCGCAACACGGCACGCTGATGCGTGCGGAGGTGCGCAACCTCATGGACCGCGTGCTCTACGGCGTGGGCGTGGGCAGCTCGTTCAGCAAGGCGCGGTGGTTCTTCAGCGAGATCGAGGAAGCCACGGGCCGCTTCGGCAAGTTCGTGGACCCGCGCTACACGCGCGAGATGGACGCGATGGCTTCGGCGGCGGGCGTCCTGCGCGAGGAGGCGCGACTGGCGAACTATTTCCCCGAGCTGTTTCATTGCAGCGGCTTCGCGGTCTTCGGCGACGCCACGACGGGCGGGCGCATCTACCACGGGCGCGTCCTCGACTACATGAAGGGCATCGGCCTGGAGCAGAACGCCACGGTCATCGTCCACCAACCGGAGCAGGGTCACGCGTGGGTGAACATCAGCTACGCCGGCTTCATCGGCTCCGTCACCGCCATGAACGCAAGGCACATCTCCGTCGGCGAGATGGGCGGTCGCGGTGAAGGCCAGTGGGACGGCAAGCCGATGGCCCAGCTCATCCGCGAAGTCATGGAGAAAGCCAGCACGCTCGACGAAGCCGTGGCCATCATGCGCCGCGGCCCGCGCACCTGCGAATACTACTACGTCATCGCCGACGGCAAAGCGAAGCGCGCCGTGGGAATCGCGGCCACGCCGACGAAGTTCGAAGTCGTGCTGCCCAACCAAGCGCACCCGCAGCTTCCGCATCCCGTGAAAGACGCCGTGCTGATGAGCGCCGGCGAGCGCTACGAGGAGCTGGCCCGCCGCGTGAAACTTGGCTTCGGCAAGCTGGACGCCGACGGCGCACGCGACCTGATGACGCGCCCCGTGTGCATGAACTCAAATATCCACTCCGTCCTCTTCGCGCCGGACACGCTGGACTTCTGGGTCGCCAACGCCGACTCGAAGAACGTCGCCAGCCACACACGCTACACGCATTACAACCTCAAGGAGTTGCTGGTCGGAGTGCCGGAGGACAAGCGCGCGGCCGGTGGTGGCCAGTAGCCTGACGGGCGTGAGAGATTCCACGGTTCGGCGACTGCAAGTCGCCGGCACGGGTTCGTGGAGGGTTACTTGGCGCGGCGCTCCACCACTTCCACTGCCGCGCGATTCTTCACGATGCGGTTCGGGCCGACGACGCCGCGCCAGTTCGTTAGCGGATACATCGTGGTGCCGCGCCCGATGACGCTGCCGGGGTTGAGGACAGAGTTGCAGCCGATGTCGGCCTTGTCCCCGAGCAGCGCGCCGAACTTGCGCAGGCCGGTGTCGTGTGGCTGGCCGTTGACCTCGACGGTGACGTTGCCGGGGAGGGACTTGAGGTTGGAGCAGATGACGCCCGCGCCGAGGTGGGCCTTGTGGCCGAGGATGGAGTCGCCCACGTAGTTGAAGTGCGGCACCTGGCAGCCGTTGAAGAGGAGCGAGTGCTTCAGCTCGGAGGAGTTCCCGATGACGCAGCCGTCGCCGATGATGACGTGGTCGCGGATGTAAGCGCCGTGGCGGATCTCGCAGTTGCGCCCGATGATGGCGGGGCCCTTGATCATCGCGCCGTCCTCGATGACGGTGCCTTCGCCGATGAGGACATGCTTCCCGATGAAGACGTGCGGGCCGTAGGCATGCGGCGGGGCGGCCGGCGTGCGCGCTTCGATGTGGGCCTTCAGCTTCTTGAGCGCGTCCCACGCGAACTCGCAGCCGTCGAAGAGAGCGGCGTGCTCGGTCTGCGTAAGGTCGAAGAGATCGGTCGGCTTGAACATGGGCGCAGGCTAGGCAAAAGCGGCGGGTGGTGGAAGGCGGAAGCTCAGGGGATGCTGGAGGCGGCTTTCCGGGTGGCCAAGGCTAGCAGCCCGTTAAAAATCGCGCCCTTGCGTAACGTGTGACACATGCTGCCCGTCCTCCGTGAGCATGGCACTGGGACGACGCAAACCACGGCAGGAGGAACTCTTCATCGCCACGGCGCAACTGCCCCGCGGTCCCGGT
>JBJTAU010000329.1:0-6861 GCA_046090965.1 Limisphaerales bacterium
TGCAGTCGCCGTCCGCGAGGTGTGGCTAAACGGGACGGGATCAACCTGCCAACCCGCAACGCGGCGACTGCAAGTCGCCGGCACGGACTCATCGCGCCCGCGCGCCTGCGCCGGAGACGGTTGTGCGTGTGCGCCAGGCGAAGCGCTTCTTCGCGATACCCTCCTTGCACTCGACTGCGTCCGCGATGAGTTCACCGAGCACGGGCGCAAACTTGAACGCGTGGCCGCTGTCGCCCGCCGCGATGACGAGGCCGAGGCGTTGCGGATGGTGATCGAGCCAGAAGTTGCCGTCGAAGGTGTCGCAGTAGAGGCAGAGGCGCGTTCCGATAAGTGGCGCGTCGGCGAGCGCGGGAAAGGTGTCGCGCAGGAACGCGCGAAAGCGCGACTCGTCGTCGGGGGAGACTTCGCGTGGAGCATCGGGATGCACGCGCCGACCGGGGCCGTGGTTCGCGACCTTGAGCGTGCCGTCCGCGAGCGCGGGGAAGCCATACCAGCCGGTGCGCCCGATGTCCGCCGCCCACACGGGGAAGCGCGGGGCCTGCCACTCGGCCGGGTTCGCCACACGAAAGTGCAGCACGGGTTGGCCGGTGGCCCACATCACGTCGCTCAACTCCGGCAGCAACGTCGGCGTCCACGCGCCGGTGGCGAGCAGTGTGAGGTCCGCGCGAAACTCGCGGCCGTCCTTGGCTCGCACACCGATGACTCGTGAGCCATTCTCCAGCAACCGGTCGAAGGCACAGTTCTCGAAGACGTGCACACCTTCGCGGCGCGCCTTCGTCGCCAGCCACGCGACGACCTTGCCGCTCGCAGCCCAGCCGCCGTGCGGATTGAGGTAGCCGTCGGGATACTTGTCCGCCGCCCAGGCGGGGAAGCGCCGGGCGATGGCGGTGGAGTCGAGGCGTTCGAGCTTTTCGCCCAGTGCGGTGAGGAATTGAAAGCTCTCGTGCTCGAAACCGCCGGGCCGCATCGCCTCGCGCGTGAGGACGAGAAAACCATCCTCGTGGAAGAGCGTTTCGCCCGACTCACGGTTCCATTCCCGCCATCTCTCGATCGAGCGGCGGCCCAACTCAGTCCACAGTTCATCCGCCCCGTAGTCCATCCGCACGACCTTGCTGATGTCGGTGGACGCCGCCGTGGGCGTGGGCACCGGGCCGGGGTCTATCACCGTCACGCGCCAGCCGCGCGCACGCAGTTCCAGGGCGGCGGTCAGGCCGAAGACGCCCGCGCCGACGATAATGATGGACTGGGTTGCCGCCATGCTGAATAGCGGTCAGTGTCCGGCGAACCGCCCTGGCGGTTCAAGCCAGTTTACCTATCATGAAAACTCTGCTGCCTTGCTGCTCGTCACCGTGCTCCACATCACCGCGCACGCTCAGTTCAACCTGCTCGACGAACTGAAGAAAAAGACCGCCACCACGAACGCCCTCCCCTCGCTCGGCGCGCTGACCGAGGACCAGACGGCAAAGGCGCTCAAGGAAGCCCTCGCGAAAGGGGCCGAGCGCGCAGTGCAGCAACTCGGCACCAACGGCGGCTTCCTCACAAACTTGAACGTGAAGATTCCCCTGCCGGCCAGCCTGCAAAAGGTGGAGCAGACCCTCCGCACGTTGAAGCAAAGTGCGCTTGCCGACGAGTTCGTCACCACCATGAACCGCGCGGCCGAGCAGGCCGTGCCCGCCGCCGCCGCCGTCTTTGGCGATGCCATCCGGCAGATGACCGTCGCGGATGCGAAGGCCATCCTGACCGGCCCAAACGACGCGGCGACGCAGTATTTCCGTCGCACCAGCACCAATGCGCTGCACGCGCAGTTCCTCCCCATCGTGAAGCGGGCCACGGACGCCGCCGGGGTGACCAGCGCCTACAAGGCGATGCTGGCCAAGGCGGTCCCCGCAGCAGGCCTCGCGCAGACGTTCGGTGGCGCATTCGGCAAAAACCTCGGTCTGGACGCAGCCACGCTGGACGTGGACGCCTACGTGACCGGCAAGGCGATGGACGGCCTGTTCAAAGTCGTGGCGGAAGAGGAGCGCCGCATCCGCGAAAACCCGGCGGCCCGCACCACGGATTTACTCAAGCAGGTGTTCGGCGCCGCGAAGAAGCCTTGAGTCAGGGCACCCGGCAGACACGCCCGCCATCAACCACGGCTTGACAGCTTCCGCGCGTCGTCGAAGCTCCCGCCATGTCCACCCGTTCCAGCTTCGTCGCGCTCGCTGCGCTGCTGGCCGCCGCCGGCCCGGCGTTCGCGGCGGACCAGCCATCACCGACCGGCGAAGCCCCGCTGCTTTTCCGCACCGATCACGCCGAGCCACTCGCCCCCGAGGAGAAGGCGATGGATGGCGGCGAGAAGTTCACGAAGCTGCTCGTTCACTTCAACGGCATCGCCGGCGACCGCGTGCCGGGCCATCTTTACCGGCCGAAGAACTTCTCCGGCCGCCGCCCGGCGGTGCTGGTGCAGCACGGTATTGGTGACAAGAAAAAGGCCCTCTACATCATCGCGACCTGCGAGCGACTCGCCGCGCTGGGCGTCATCGCGCTGGCGATTGACGCGCCGAATCGCGGCGACCGCCAGGACAAGAACGCGCCGGGTATTTCGTTCCTCGACCCCGCCAGCGTGCAGAAGTGGTTCCAGCAGCATTGCGGCGATTACAGCCGCGCCTTCGACTACCTCGCCACCCGCGCGGACGTGGACGCGGAGCGGCTTGGCTATGTGGGCTTCAGTTGGGGCGCGATCACCGGCATCACGTATGCCGCAAACGACAGCCGGGTGCGCGTCATGACCTCCATCGGCGGCGGGAGCCTGGCGGGTTACCTGACCATGGCCGCCAAGCCCGGCGAGAAGCCCGCCCAGTCGCTCGACCCGGCCGACCACATCGCGCGCTTCGCACCTCGGCCGCTGCTCCTGATCAACTCCACCAAGGATCAACTGGTGTTTCCCGTCGTGGCCAAGCTGCTGCACGCCTCGGCCGGGGAAGGCTCCGAGATCAAGTGGTATGAGACCGACCACTTCTTCAACGGCATCGACCGCGACGCCGTGCTGCAATCGGTGGCGGAATACATGAAGGCAAAGCTGGAGGCTGCGACCGCGAAGGCGAAGTGAGCGAGCAGGAGCGTTACAGCCACCTCTTATTAGCACCCGGCTTCAGCCGGGTGTCGCTGAACGACAATAGACTTAAACCGTTTCGACGATTTGCTCGATCGCCAATGCGTCAGTTGCGAAGCCGTTGAAACGGCTTCACTCGCCTTCGGCGAGACTCCACCCGGCTGAAGCCGGGTGCTAATGATATGGCGATTCTGAGCACCCCCCGTTCCCCGCACTTCCCCTTTTTCCCGCCAACCGCCAGTGCTACGCTGCGCCCGTGATTCACGACGCGTCACTCGACGAGCTGTGCCAGAAAGTCTGGGACGGCGGGCGCATTGATCAGGCGGAGGCCTTGCGCCTCTACGCGCTGCCGCTGGAGGAACTCGGCGCGCTGGCCGACCGTCGCCGACAGCTTCACCGTGCCACCGCGCACGGAGGACGCGGCGCGGACACGGTCACCTACATCGTGGACCGCAACGTCAACTACACCAACGTCTGCAACGTCTATTGCAAGTTCTGCGCCTTCTGGCGCTCGGAGAAGGACGCCGACTCCTACGTCATCTCGCACGAGGAAATGGACGGGAAGATCGAGGAAACCATCGCGCTGGGTGGGAACCAAATCCTCATGCAAGGCGGTCACCACCCGAAGCTGACGAAGCAGTGGTATCTCGACCTGCTCGCGCACATCCGCGACAAGTTCCCCGGCTTCAACGTCCACGGCTTCAGCCCGAGCGAGATGGTCGCCTTCTCCGAGTTCTTCAACGAGCCAGTCGATCAAATCCTCCGTGACTTCGTCGCCGCCGGGCTTGGCTCCGTGCCGGGCGGCGGCGGGGAAATCCTCGTGGATCGTGTGCGCAACCGCATCGCGCCGCTCAAGGCCAGCGCCACCGAATGGATGGCCGTGATGGACACCGCGCACCGCCTCGGCCTCGCCAGCAGCATCACCATGATGTTTGGCCACGTGGAGACGGTCGAGGAACGCATCGAACACCTTGAAGTCGTGCGCGAACAACAGGACAAGTCGCTCGGGAGAATTCGGAATTCGGAATTCGGAATTCGGAATTTCCCCGCCGTTGCCACACCGATGGCCGACTGCGCTGCTTACTCGCGGGCGCTCGAACAAGGCATCTTCAACGGCGGCGCCTTCACCGCCTTCATCTGCTGGACCTTCCAGCCGGAGAACGCCGTGCTGAAAGCCCCGACCGTCGGCGCGCACGAGTATCTGCGCACGCAGGCTCTGAGCCGCATCTACCTCGACAACCTCCCCAGCGTGCAAAGCTCCTGGGTCACGCAGGGCCAGGAGATCGGTCAGCTCGCGTTGCGATACGGCGCGAACGACCTCGGCAGCATCATGATTGAGGAAAATGTCGTCAGCGCCGCCGGCACCACCTTCCGCATGAACGTCGCCGACATGCAGCGCCTCATCACCGACCTCGGCTTCGAGCCGCGCCAGCGCGACAACTGGTATCGGCTGGTGAAGTGAAAGTGCTGGCGACACCGTCCCCAGACCCTGCATAGCATTGTTGGTGGCAGGGTTGAACTGAGCAAGGATGCCTCCAGTCCCTCAACCGCATTTGGCCGTGGCAAACTTGGTGGCGGGCGCTACAACTGCGGCATCGCCGTGAACCCGTTGTTCATCATTCGCCTTCTACCTGCGTTGTTCACTGCCTTCGCTGGCGGTGTCCGGGGAGTGGATTTGCCGGAGCCGGTCGCGGTGGAAGGCCAGCCCCTCGCGGCCAATGTGCAGCGCGTCGTCGAGGCCCTTGAGTTTCTCGGGACTCCATTGACGACCGAGAAACAGTCCTCGCTCGCCACCGCCGGCCAGGCCCGCGACGCCACGAAGCTCCAACAATTGCTCGACGCCGAGGCGCTATTCGTCGTGAGCATCAACCCTGAGGCGCGCGTGAAGGTGGCGCGCGGTCCGGCGGCGGCACGCTTGCAGCAGGCCGGCTGGACGCCCGTGCTCGTGAAGGTGGTCAACGAGAGCGGCGGCACGCAGCGGCTCCGCGTGCGCAGTCCGCAGGCGGGGCCCGTCTATGCGGGCGTAGCCAAACTCAGCATGGAGCGACAGCAGCAGGAGCGGCTGCGCGAGAACGAAAACTCCAAGGGTGTTCCCGACCGCTTCCTCGAAGTCGAGATGTTCACCAGCCGCCCCATGACGGAGAACCTCAGCGGCCTGCGCGTGGAGTATGCTCTTGCACTGCTCTACAGCACCGAAGCCGGGAAGCGCGAGGCGACGATTGGCTTCGATATCGGACAGGGCACGGAGGACTTGGGCTTCCGCAGTGAAGTGCCGGTGTTGTTCGAGGTGCGCCCGGCGATTCCGGTGAAGCTCGCCGTCCACGACCACGACGGGTCGCCGACGGTCGGGCGCTTCCTCTTCCTCGACCAGCACGGGCACATCTTTCCGCCGCAGACCAAGCGCGTCGCGCCCGACCTGTTTTTCCAGAAGCACATCTACCGCGCCGACGGCGACACCGTGCTGCTGCCGCCGGGCGAGTTCACGATGTTCTACGGGCGCGGGCCGGAATACCGCTGGCAGCAGCGACAGGTGAGAATCACCCCGCCGGCCGCTGCCCAACCCGAAATTCCAAAACCAAAACTCGAAACGCAACTCGCCCGCTGGGTCAACCCGCGCGCCCACGGCTTCCTCTCCGGCGACCACCACATCCACGCCTCCGGCTGCGCGCACTACACGCAGCCCAGCGTTGGCTTCTCGCCCACCGACATGTTCCGGCAGGTGAAGGGTGAGGCGCTCAACGTCGGCTGCGTGCTCACGTGGGGGCCGGGCTTCGAGCACCAGCAGCAGTTTTTCTCGCCTGACGCCGACGCCCTCAGCGAGCCGCTCACGGTCTTGAAATACGACATCGAAGTCAGCGGCTTCGGCTCGCAGGCGCTCGGCCACGTCTGCCTGCTGAACTTGAAGCAGCAGATCTATCCCGGCGCGGATGGCTCGAAGAACTGGCCCACCTGGACCGGGCCGGTGCTGCGCTGGGCCAAGCAGCAAGGCGGCGTGACCGGCTACGCGCACTCCGGAAGCGGCCTGCAAATCGAGCCGGCTGCCGCCGCGAAGCGGATGCTCGATTCGCTGGATTCGAACAAGGACAGCAATCTCGACGCGGCCGAAGCGGCCAACGGACTCTTACCCGAGCCCTTCGCCACGGTGGACGCGAACCGCGACGGCGTGCTGACCGAAGCCGAGTTGACCACCAGCCACGACCGCGTCTCCGACGTGCTGCCGAACCTCGCCATCCCCGAGCTGAACAGCGTCGGCGCGCAGGAGATTTTCGTGACCACGGCGCTGGGTTTGTGCGACTTCATCAGCGCGATGGACACGGCGCGGCTGCGCGAGTGGAACTGCTGGTATCACCTGCTCAACTGCGGCTTCCCGCTCAAGGTCAGCGGCGAGACGGACTTCCCGTGCATGAGCGGCACGCGCGTCGGCCAAGGCCGCGTGTATGTGCAACTCGGCAAGCAGGACCGCGTGGATTTCCGCGCTTGGTGCGAGGGCCTGCGCGCGGGCCGCAGCTACGTGAGCGACGGCTACGCGCACGCGTTGGGCTTCGCGGTGAACGGCAAACAGCCCGGCGACACGGTGCGCTTGGACAAGCCCGGCCCCGTGACTGTGCGCGCGAAGGTGACGTTCAGCGCCGAGACGCCGCGGGAAGTCTATTACGGCGGCGCGATGCCCGTGGGCGGCCCGCGCCTGCTCGGCGACACCGTGGTGCTGCACGAGACGAAGGGACCGGGTGTCTTCGGCGGCGGACGGCGCTAGGTCGAGCGGGTCG
>JBJTAU010000330.1:0-3885 GCA_046090965.1 Limisphaerales bacterium
ACGCGCCGGCGATCAAGCCCAAGAGCGTCGTGCGCATCGCGGCGGGTGCGGCCCAGTTGTTCGAGGGACCGGCCTCCTCCTCGGTGGGAGTGCAGATGATGGTGCACTGCTCCACGCGCGCGACGTCGTTGGGATTCGAGCGATGGTAATGGCAGCCGGGCCACATGGACTGGTTCAGCGGAATGAGAATGCCCTTCGCCACCGCTTCCGCCGTGAGCCGCTGCTTTTCCTCGGGCGAACCATCGCACCACACGACGGTGTCGGGCTGGCAGTGCGCGGTGACCTCAGCCACCCAACGGGCGAGGTGAGGGTTAACCGTCTGGGAATTGTCGGCGAACTGGGTGTGCATGGCGCGGACGCGAATGAATTAAAAGCCGTCGGCAAGCTAGCGGAACGCACCTTCGGCCCGAAGGCAAATTGCGTCGGGGCCCATGAAAAGAATTGGCGCGAGCCATGGCGACGCCCCCGCCTCACTGCCACGGCAACTGGTCGAGGTCCACATTGCCGCCCGTCAGGACGAGGCCGACGCGTTTGCCGCGAAACTTATCCGGTGCGGCCAGCACGGCGGCCAGTGGCACAGCGGCGGACGGCTCGACCACGAGTTTCATTCGCTCCCAAATGAGGCGCATGGCCGAAATGATCTGCGCTTCGGTGACCGTCACGATGCCGCGTGCGTGCTGCCGGATGATGTCGAAAGTGCGTTCGCTCAGGGACGCGCGCAGGCCGTCGGCGATGGTCGCGGGGTTGGTGTTCGCGAGAAGTTTGCCCTCGCGCAGCGAGCGGAAGGCGTCATCGGCCAACGCTGGCTCCGCGCCCCAGACTTCGGTTTGCGGTGCCAGCGCGGCGGCGGCGAGGCACAAGCCGCTAAGCAGGCCACCGCCGCTCACCGGCGCGATCAGCACGTCGAGCGGGCCGGTCTGTTCCAGCAGCTCCAGTGCGACCGTCGCCTGGCCCGCGATGACGAGCGGATCGTCGTAGGGATGCACGACCACCGCGCCCGTCTCGCGCTGGATGCGGTCGGCTTCGGCCTGACGCGCGGCGAGCGTCGGTTCGCAGAGCGTGAGCCGGCCGCCGTAGGCCGCGATGGCGCGCTGCGTGATGAGCGGGGCGTTGCGCGGGACGACGATGAAGGCCGGGATGCCGCGCAGGCGCGCCGCGAGCGAGAGGCAGGTGGCGTGGTTGCCGGAGGAGTGGGTGACGACGCCACGCGCGGCCTGTGCGTCGGAGAAGCTGCGCACGGCGTTGAGCGCGCCACGGAACTTGTAGGCTCCGCCGCGCTGGAAGTTTTCGCATTTGAAGAACAGCGTCGCACCGGCCAGCGCATCGAGGTTGGAACTGGTCTGGACCGGGGTGCGATGTGCGATGTCAGCGAGACGGGCGGCGGCGGAGCGGAGGTCGGCGAGAGTGGGGGACACAGAGGGGGGGGCGCAGGATAATGATTACGAATCGGAGGGACGGGACGGACGCGGGCGGCTCACTCTGGTCCAGGCGGGGCGGCGGCGGTGGCCGTCACTTCCAACCGGTGGAAGTCGCCGCGAATCACGTCGAGCAGGTCGAGCTTCTCCAGCACTTCCTTGGTGGCGAGCTTGACGTCGGCGCTCTTGAAAGTGGTCGTGGAGGAATACTCGGCGCGGCGCTTGAGGTAGTGCAGCAGCGCCTGCCGGTAATCGCCGATGAGCCGGGCCAGCTCGACGGGCGCGGTGTGCTGCAACATCTGCAACTGGACCGTGGCTTGCGCGACAGCCGGCTGGTGCTGCGCCAGCTCCGTGTGCGCGATGACCTCGCGCAAGGGCAGGTGCTTGCGGCCGGGCACGGCGTTGGTGCCGAGGCGGACCGCGATGGGCGCGGCGAGGATTTCCTCCAACTGGCCGAGGCTGCGCGTGAGCGAGAACCGCATGTGCCGGTCCTGCGCGGTGAAGTTCATCCAGACCACGGACCACCACTTCTCGGCCTCCAGCAGCGTGGGGAAATGCGGGGCAAAGCTCCGGAGGAAGGCGAGCTGGGGATTGAGATACTGGGGCAACTGGCCGAGGAAATCCTGCAACGCCGCGCGGCCGTCCGGGAGATTCAACAACTCCGCCACGAGCAACTGCGCGGTGCGCCGGAAGATTTCCCATTGCTCGTCCGTGAGCTGATCTCCCCGGGTGTTGGCCAGGTCCGTGAACGCCACCAGCTCGCGGCCGCGCAGCAGTCGGCGGGCTTCGAGAAACAAATCGGGATTGGCGCTGCGGATGAGGGTGATGCTCGTGCGGATTTCCGGCACCAAGTTGTCACCGTGCGAGGCGAGCAGGTGCATGGCCAGGCCCTCCTCGAGCCAGAGCGGAATCTCGGTGGGGCGCTGCGAGCGATTGCCGCGGTTGGCGAGCTCGAGCAGGAGGACGCGGGTCAGCGCGCGCACGAGACGCGGGCGTTCGAGCTGGCCGGGCACGACCATGCGATAGCGCCAGCCGCCCGGATACCACTGCGATTCCACGATCACCGGCTCCGAGGGGCGACGGTCGCCCTGCACGATCACTTGGATTCGGCCGGACCAGGCTTCGCCTAAGCCCAACTCCTTCAGCAACTCCGTCCGCACTCGTTCGCAGGTGAGGACAAGCACCGTCGGCTCCATCTGCAGATGATTGGTCTCCAGCAGCGAAAGCGACGGCGGCCCCTGAGCGGAACCGGGCGGGTAGCCGAACACGATGAACTGCTGGGAGCGGCTCTCGAGTCGCAGCGGTGCCGGCTGCGGCAGGCTAGTCTGGGCGAAGCCGTCACACCCGATTCCGAGCAGCACGATGAGCGCGATCCAAGCAAAAGCCGGACGGGCGCAAGCGGCAGGCATGGCGGCGAAGCGGCGCATCGGCTTCAACCTGCCGCTGGTTTGGCTTTCGCCGGTTTACTCTCCGGCTTCGCGGCGGGCTTGCTGTCGGAACCGCCTTTGCTCTCGCCGCCGGTGCTGGCTGCCGGGGCGGAATCCTTCTTCGCCCCCTGCTTGTAGTTCTCGCTGCGGTAGTCGGTGATGTAGAATCCGCTGCCCTTGAAGATGAGGCCCGCACCTGCGCCCAAGACGCGATGCACTTTGCCTTTGCCCCAGCGCTTCTGGCCGCACACTTCCTTCGGGCAGGTGGTCAGCCGCGCGTCCTTCATGGATTGGACCTGTTCGAACTGGAGACCGCACTTGTCGCAAACGTAGTCGTAAGTTGGCATAGCATTCAGAACCGGAAACCGCGCCGTGGATAATGGCACCCGGCGGCGAAGCGTCAAGGCACCCGGCCAACTTCGCACGCACTGCCGAAGCGTCACCGCGACTTGACCGGCACGAACTCCGACGCGCGCTTGCGGCCCGTGGCCATATGTTCCACGGACAAGACTTTGGCGACCATGGCGCGGTTCTTGAGCGCGTCCGGATCGTTCTTGAGGGCGGCGAGATGCAGCCACTTGTAAGCCTCCACAGGATCCTTCGCCACGCCTTGGCCGAGGTAGAGCATCGCGCCCAAGTTCGCCTGCGCGCGCACCAAGCCCTGCTCGGCGGCGAGGCGATACCACTTCACGGCCTCGGGCAGGTCCTTGGTCACGCCTTCGCCCGTGCCGTAGATCGAGGCCAGGACGCCCTGCGACCGCGCGTCGCCGCGCTCGGCGGCGGCCCGGAACCAACGCACGGCTTCTTCCGGGTGTTTGTCCGTGCCCACGCCCGTCCGATACGCGCCGGCGAGGTAAGCCTGCGCGTTCACGTGGTCGCGCTCGGCCGCCTGCTGGAACAGGCGCACGGCTTCCGCCGGGTCTTTGGTCACGCCCTTGCCATCCCAAAGTTTCAGGCCCGCTTGAAAGAGTTCCTCAGGCGTGCGCTCGGGTGGGCGGGGTGGCGCAGGAGCATTCGTCGGAACTGGCGGGGTTGCGGGAGGT
>JBJTAU010000331.1:0-11749 GCA_046090965.1 Limisphaerales bacterium
GCGCGGCCGCGCCCATGTGCGTCATCACGTGCATGAGGTCGCCGGTGCGCGGGTGGCCGACGAGCGCGGACTGCTCCTTGCCGTAGACACCGCCGTAAATCGCGTGCAAGAGGCCGTCGCGCTTGCCGCCGCCGGGTTGCACGAACGTGCAGCTCAGGAAGCGCTCGCCGGTCGAGTGGACCGCGACGCCCACAGGATTGTCCATGCCGCCGGTGAGCACCGACTCGATGCCCGTGCCGTCGGGCCGCGCGCGAAAGATGTGCGAGGCGCGCGTGACGAATGGCTTTCCGTTCGGGAGCGTGTAGCGCTGCTCGGCGAACGCGCCTTTGCACCAGTAAAACCAGCCGTCCGGGCCGAGGTAAGGGCCGTGCAGGTCGTTCGCGCAGCCGGTGAGTGTTGTGCCGTCGTGCCAGACCTCGCGCTGGTCGGCGACGCCGTCGCCGTCGGTGTCGGTGAGCTTCCAGATTTGCGGCGGCGCGGCGACGTAGAGCGAGCCTTCGTGAAACATCGCGCCTTCGGGGAACATCATCTTGTCGGCGAACACGACGGACTTGTCGAAGCGCCCGTCGCCGTCGGTGTCTTCGAGGCGGACGATGCGGTCGTCCTTGCGCTCGTATTGCGTCTGGCCCTTGTCGCTGGAGCCGGAAGAGTCGGTCGCGTAGAGACGGCCCAGTTCATCGAACGCGATGGAGATGGGGCGGTTCACCAGCGGCGCACGCGCGACCAACTCGACCGTGAAGCCGTCGGGCAGGGTGAAGTTGTGGTCGTTGAGATTCGTGGTTGCGGCGGAGGCGGACAGCACCGAGCCTGCGGTCAGCGCGAGGGCAAAGAATTTGTTCATGGCGTTCGTTGATAGACGCGCACGTAGTCCACGAGCATTCGCGCGGGGAACTGTGTTTGCGCATTGGGCGGGCCGGGCCACTGGCCACCGACCGAGACATTGAGGATCAGATAAAACCGTTGATCGAACGGCGCAGGAAACGGGCCGCCGTCGCTGCGCCACTGCGTCTGCGTCTGGTAAAGCTCGCCGTCTACATACCAGCGGATCGCGTCGGCCTCCCACTCCAGCGCGAAGACGTGGAAGTCATCCGCGAACGCGCCCTGCTTCAGTGTGAAAGGCTTGCCCGCCTGCGCGTTCTTCGGCCACTTGCCGCCGAAGTGCAGTGTGCCATGCACAGTCGCTGGCTCGTGACCGACGTGTTCCATGAGATCGATTTCGCCGCTCGTCGCCCAAAAGCCGTATTTGTTGTCCGTCGGCAGCAGCCAGATCGCCGGCCAGATGCCACGGCCCGACGTCAATTTCGCGCGCACCTCGATGCGGCAGTATTTCCAGTCTGCGCGAAACTTCGTGCGCAACCGCGCGGAGGTGTATTCGCGCACCTGGCCGAGCGCCTCCCAACGTTCCTTCCGCGCTTCGATGACAAGGTTTCCGTTTTCCACGCGGACATTTTCCGGCCGCTCGACGAAGAACTGCATCTCGCCGTTGCCGCCGCCGTGCGCGTTTTCCTCCGCGGCCCACTTCGTGTAATCGAGCTGCGGTCCGTCGAATTCGTCCGCCCAGACGAGTTTCCACGGCAAGGGCGCGGCGGCAAAGGCGTTCAACCCGAGCACGAGCACCAGCGGGGCGGAGATCCGGAAAATCATCCGCGCAGCGTAGCCGTCAGCGCCGGCTTGGCAAGCGGCCCGCCCTCGAACAACGGCGTCGAACGGCCAACTTTCCCGGTTCATTCGGAATTGCCCATTGACTTTTCGGCACTGGAAATCTGCAATCCCGCGACATCGCAATGAGTTCACTGCCCGCTCGCGACTTCACCAATCCCCGCGCCAAGCATGGTTTTCGGGGGCGCACCTGCTCCGTCACCGGCGTGGGGGCTTATGTGCCGGAACGCGTGGTGACCAATGCGGATCTGGAGAAGGTCGTCGAGACGACCGACGAGTGGATCACCAGCCGCACCGGCATCAAGGTGCGGCGCATCGCGGCGGACAACGAGTTCTGTTCCGACCTCGCGGCCAAGGCGGCGGAGCGCGCGATGGCCCAGGCCGGCGTCACGGCCGACCAGATTGACCTCATCATCGTCGCCACCATCACGCCGGACATGCCGTTCCCGTCCACGGCGTGCCTGGTGCAGCACAAGATCGGGGCAAAGCGCGCCGCGGCCTTCGATTTGGAGGCGGCCTGCTCCGGCTTCATCTACGCGCTGGAGGTCGGCCAGCAGTTCATCATGTCGCGCACCAGCGAGTGCGTGCTGGTCATCGGCGCGGAGAAGCTGTCGTCGATCAGTGACTGGAAGGATCGCACGACTTGCGTGCTCTTTGGTGACGGCGCGGGGGCGGCGGTTTTGCAGCACCGGCCCGATTCGCACGGGCTGCTCACCGCGTGCATGGGGGCGGACGGCGGCAAGGGCGGCCTGCTTTCCCAGCCCGGCGGCGGCTGCCGTTTCCCGGCCACGCACGAGAGCGTGGACCAGCGCCTGCACTTCCTGAAGATGGACGGCAAGGAAGTCTTCAAGAGTGCGGTCAATGCCATGTGCACCGCCGCGCGCGAAGCGCTGGCGCGGTGCCAGCTCAACGTCAGCCAGCTCAAGTGCGTCATCCCGCACCAAGCCAACCAGCGCATCATTGACGCGGTGGCCGAGCGCTTGGAGGCGAAGCCCGAGCAGATGTTCGTGAACCTCGACAAGTATGGGAACACCTCCGCCGCCAGCGTGGCCATCGCGCTGGACGAGGCCGTGAGCAGCGGGAAGCTCCAGCGCGGCGACCTCGTGTTGCTCGTGGTCTTCGGCGCGGGGCTGTCGTGGGGCGCGGCGGTGATTGAGTGGTGAGGTCGCCCAGGACAATACTTGTTCCCGGCGCATTGACGAACCGCCTTTCGCTGCTATTTTCCCGCAATCCTTATGGCCACTCACAAAGCTGATCCCACTTCCTTCTCCGCGTCCGCCCGGAGCGCCACGCAGCTCTCCCTCGCCGCCGACACCACGCGGATTCGCAAGAACGGCATCGAATTCCAATCCGCCTCGCCCATCGCGCCGTGGACCGAGATGACGGTGGCATTGCGCGATCCCGAGGATGGCCGGGAGGTCGCTGCGACGGGCGTGGTGGTGGACTGCCGGGGCGACCGGCACCAAGGCTACACGGTCTCGATGGTGTTCATGGAATTGTCCCCCCTGGCGCAGGCCCGCCTGAGCCTGATGGCATATTCCAACTTGGCATGATATTGCGCGCCGGATAAAATCCGCACCATGTCACAGCCAGTCACTGAACCCGCCAACGAGGACGTAGTCATTTTCAACCAGATACTGAAGGCGGGCGTCGAGGGCGGCTGCTCCGATGTTCACATCAAGGTCGGCACCCCCGCATCCTTCCGCATCAGCCGCGCCTTCCACTCGATTGATTACGTGCCCACGCAGGCGTGGATGCAGAGCGTCATCAACAGCATCTGCCCCAAGCACATGCTTCCAGGTTTGGAGGCGGACCGCGAGACGGACTTCTCCTACTCCGCGCCGGGCATCGGGCGCTTCCGCACGAACGTGTTTCAGTCCCTCGGCCGCTGGTGCATCGTGATGCGCTACATCAAGAGCACCGTCCCGACCTTCGAGAAGCTCGGCCTGCCCGAGGTGCTCAAGACCGTGGCCGAGTCCCCGCGCGGCATCGTGCTCATGGCCGGCACCACCGGCTCCGGCAAGTCCACCACGCTTGCGGCGATGCTCGAGCACCTAAACAACAACTTCCGCAAGCACATCGTCACACTCGAGGACCCCATCGAGTTTGTCTTCGAGGAGAACCAGTGCCTCATCGAGCAGCGCGAGCTGAACCTCGACACCATGAGCTTCCACCGCGCCATGAAGAGCGCCCTCCGCGAAGACCCGGACGTCATCATGGTCGGCGAGATGCGCGACGCCATCAGCTTCCAGACCTCGATCAGCGCGGCGGACACCGGCCACACGGTCATCTCCACCATGCACACCACCAGCGCCAACAGCTCGGTGGGCCGCATTCTGGAATACTTCAAGCAGGACGAGCGCGACACCATCCGCCGCCAGCTCGCCGGCACGCTGCGCTCCGTCTGCTGCCAGCGCATGGTGCCCACGGCGGAAGGCGGGATGCGCCCGGCGCTGGAGATCATGATCAACACCATCTCCATCAAGAAGGCCATCGAGGAGAACCAGCTCGGCAAGCTCCTGCCCATCATCGAAGCCAGCCGCAAGATCGTGGAGAACGAGCACGGCGTCACCCTGTGGGAGGACCAAGGCGAGGGCATGATGAGCTTCAACCAGTGCATCTACAATCTCCTTCAGGACGGCATCATCACCGAGTCGGCCGCAATGGAGAAGGCTTCGAATCCGCAGCAGCTCAAGATGTGGATGGCAGGCATCTTCACCAGCTCGGGCGGCATCACGGGCTAGGCAAACAATCTCGGCAACGCGCGGTTTTCCTAACCTACCGTTGCGCACGCCACGCCTGAAAGGCCGCGTCGCCTTGGAGTTGCTTGGCGAGTGCCTGATACCCCTCCGTCAAGGGATGGCTCGCGTCCGCGTAGAGCGGGCTGGCCAGCGGCTCGGGGACGAGGGCGGGAATCTTCTCTGACCCAAGCCACTTGGTGACGCCGTCCCGAAGCTGGCGATAAGCGGCGCGGTTGTCCTCCGCCATCATGTGCTCGTTGAAGGGGCCGACGACGACCAGCACGTCGTTGCCGCGCGCACGCAGCAGACGCGTCAGCCGCTGGAACGCGGCCCACTGAAGCGAGGCGTCGAGCGCGACCCACTCGAAGCGCGTCGCGCCTTCGCCGGTCGTGGACCACGGCTTGTGCCGCGCGCTGGCGGGACCGCGCTCGGGGTCATTCGCCGGCGCGGCGGGGACGTGGAGGGTGAGTTGGGCCAGCGGGTTCTTGTAGGTGTTGGGTCGGCCGGGCGGCTCGCCGCTGCCGGGCTCCAGCGTCCAGTCGGTAATGCTCTTCTGGTTGAAGCTGACGCATTGCAGGTGGTTGACCCACGACAGCACGGGGAAGTTCCGCTCCATCACGACGCCGAGGCGCTCGCTCGCGTCGGCGCGGTAGCACGGGATCTGCGGGAAGAACTGCGGGACGAGGCGCGCGTGGTTGAAGCGCTCCTCCTTCGTCGTCGAGAGGTCGGCCTTCGGGCTGCTCATCCAAAGCAGGTTGCAGTGGAGGATGACTTTGCGGCGTCGCAACGCGCCGCCGTAGTGTTCGACCAAGCCTTCGAGCGCGAGCGGGAAGAGGCCGTTCACGCCCGCGTTGGCGAACGCGTCCGGCTGGCCGGCGGCTTGATTCAGAAAGTGCGGGAGCGTGCCGTCGGGCAGCACGTATTCGCCCCAGACCACGGAGTCGCCGATGACCACGGTGCTGGCGTGCGCGAGTTCCTGACGCCGCCGCTCGTAGAGCCAGTAATCCTTGCTCAAGGCATAGGGCAGGCGGTAGTCCGGCCCGGTGTCGAACCGTTCAGCCTGCTGCCAAACACGCGGCGCGAGCAGCACGAACGCGAGCACGAGACCACCCACGAGCAGCCATTGCCGCCCGGTCAAACGCAGCTCGTTTACGAAGACCGTGTCGAGGCCGACTTTGGGGACTTGGGCTTTCATCTCAGAACTGGAAGTAGATGAACGCGCCGCCGCCCGAGGAGCAGAGGAACAGGTAGAGGATCATCGCCACCGCGCCGCCCACGCGCGCGAAGTCCGTTTGCAGCCACGGCCGCAGCGTGGATTCGTAAGCCATCTGGTAGAGCCAGATCAGCGCGACGATGGCGATCATGAGCAGCGGCATTTCCGGGTCGGACCAGCCCGCGGTGAAGATGCGCTGGACGATCAGCAACGCATCCGCGAGCGAACCGGCGCGGAAGAAAATCCACGCGAAGCACACGAACGCGAACACGCCGAGCTGCTTGAGCAGGCGCGGCACACGCTCGCGGTAGAAGGGCGTGCGCTCCAGCTCGCGCGTGACGAGGATGCCGAGGGCGTGGAGCAGCCCCCAAATCACAAACTTCCACGCCGCTCCGTGCCAGATGCCGGAGATGAAGAAGGTGACGAACAGGTTGCGGTAAGTCTTGAACAGGCCCTCCTTGTTCCCCCCCATCGGGATGTAGACATAGTCGCGGAACCACGTTGAAAGGCTGATGTGCCAGCGGCTCCAGAAGTCGCCCAGGCCGGTGGCGAGGTAGGGGTTGTTGAAGTTCAGCATGAGCTGGAAGCCCATCGCCTTCGCGATGCCGCGCGCCATGTCCGTGTAGCCGCTGAAGTCGAAAAAGATCTGCCACGCGAAGGCGACGGTCGCGAGGATCAGCGCGGGCGCGCCGTAGGCCTTCGGGTTGTCATAGACGCGCTCGACGTAGTAGGAGAGGTAGTTGGCCAGCGCGAGTTTCTTGAACAGGCCGACGAGGAAGAGCGAGAGGCCGTCGGTCACGTCGCGCGCGCGGATGACGGGGAACTGGTTGAACTGCGGGAGGAGGTTGGACGCGCGCTCGATCGGCCCGGCCACGAGCTGCGGGAAGAAGCTCACGAAGGTCGCGAAGCGGATGAAGCTGCGCTCGCGGTGGATTTCGCCCCGGTAGAAATCAATCGTGTAACTCAGCGACTGGAAGGTGAAGAAGGAGATGCCCACCGGCAGCACGTAAGCCGCGCCGAAGGGCATGAACGTCCCCGGATCGGGCAGCGCGGCTGCGACCTTGAAGTGCGCGAGGAGCGCGTTGCCGTTCTCGACGAGGAAGCCCGCGTATTTGAAGAAGAGCAGGATGGCGAGGTTGTTGATGAGGCTGACCCAGAGCCACACTTGCCGGCTCGCGAACCACGCGCCGACCGCCATCAGCGCGAACATGAACGCCAGCGCGCCCATCGTCGGGCGCAGCGTGGGCAGGCCCGCGACGGCCATGCCGAGGAAGGCGAGCGTGCCCAAGCCCGCGACGGCGAAGGCGACCTTCAGCACGGCGTCATCGAAGCGTGGTCGCAGCCCGCGCTCGCGCCACTCGCCCGCCGGGCGTTCGCGCGGACAGTGGTCCATCAGCGCGACGAGGATGTAGTCCAGCGCCGTGGAGTAGAGGATCAGGATAAGGTAGTAGGGATTCCACCAGCCGTAGAAGACGTAGGACGCGACCAGCAGCCATGGAACCCACAGGCGGGTGTTGCGGAGCAGGAGAAAGCCCGGCACCACCACCAGCAGGAAGACGAAGAAGGTCCAAGTGTGAAACAGCATGGCGGGCGCGCGGGGTCAGTTCATCGCTCTTTCACTTCGGCCTCGCTAGCTTGGCGATTTCCTCGGGCGGGGCGCGGCGCACGCAGCGGAACCCGCAGTAGTCCGTGAAGAAACACGCGTCCGTGTCGCCGGTCTTCTGACCTTGGCGGAACGATGCGCGGCACATGGCCGCGCTGGCCTTCCACGAGCCACCGCGCATCACGCGCTTCACGTCCTTGCCGGGGCTGGGCGGGCCAGCCGGGTCGGTGGGCGGAGTCTCCCTGTAATAAGCCGGCGCATACACGTCCTCGCACCACTCGGCGACGTTGCCGTAAAGGTCGTGGATGCCCCAGCGGTTCGGCTTGCGTTCGCCGACCGCGTGCGTCCGCGAATCGCCGTTGTCCGCGAACCACGCGAACTGCCGCAGCCTGTCCGGCGCGCCGAAGTCGAAGTCGGCGGTGCCACCGGCGCGACAGGCGTATTCCCACTCGGCCTCGGTCGGCAAACGGTAGCCATTCGCGCTGAAATCGCAGTCGAGGTCGGCGGTCTTCTCGTTGTAGCAGGGCTTCAGCCCTTCGAGCAGCGAGCGCTCGTTGCAATACTGCTTCGCATCCCGCCAGCGCACGCGCTCGACGGGCTTCTTCGGGAGGTCCTGCCAGTGCGAGGGGTTCGGCAACTGGGCCTTCTTGAACAGCTCATGTGTGACTTCGAACTGGTCCATGAGAAACGCGCTGACCTTCACCTTGTGCGCGGGAGCCTCGTCCTCGTTGCCTTTGTCGCTGCCCATCATGAACTCGCCGCCGGGCAAGGCGACCATCGCGACGCCGGAGGCCGTGAGGACTTCGATTGGCTGGCCGGCTTGAACGGCAGGACTCGGCGAAGGCTTCGCGCCGGAATCGGCAGACGGCTGAGGCTTCTCGCACGCGGCGAGAAGAACGGCCATCAGCAGCCCGAAACCACGACACACCGGGCGCATCTCTCACCGGCCTCCCGCTTGCTTGCCCGCGCGGAACCACGCGGACTCCTTGTTGCTCGCGCCATTGGTGGTGAGCACGGTGAACTGCGACTCGTCCGCCGTGTTCAAGTCCAACACGCCCGGGCGCTCAGCCGAGACGGCGATGAGATTCCAGCCCGCCGCATGCACGCCGACGATTTCACACGCAGCCATGAAGGTGCCCGGCTTGCTTGCGTCGCCCTTGCCGTTCGGCCCGCGGCTGATCGAGAGGAACCGGCTGTCGGGCGACCAGTCCACGTGATAAATCTTGAGCTTCTCGTCCTTGATCTGCACGCGGCGTTCGCCCACGGATGGCTCGGCGGCATCCGTGTCAATCGGCGCGGTCGCGATCTCGTGATCGCCCGGGCCCCACGCGATTTGCTTGCCGTCGGGGCTGAAGCACGGCCGGCAGCCGGGGATCTTCAGGTTGATGATCTTGGAGCCGCGCCGCTCGATGAGCATGATCCCGTGGCTCACGCCCATGCCGGCGTGGACGGTGGCGACGACCCACTTGCCGTTCGGCGAGAAGCCGGGGTTGTAGAGATGGTGGAGGTTCGTGCTGTTCGGGTGCGGCTCGATTTTTCCCGTGGCAAGGTCAATGAAACTCATCCCCGTGGTGTAGTAGTCCACCACGTTGAACTTGGGAAACTCCTGCGGCAGGAAGCCGACGGTCTTGCCATCCGGGCTGAAGAACGGCTCGCGCGCGTTGTCGGCGAGCTTGCGGCGGTTCTTGCCGTCCGCGTCCATGACCCAAAGGCTGCGCACCGTGTCGCGCCCCTCGCCCTCGTCCACGGAGAAACAGATCTTCGTGCCGTCGGGCGAGACCTGCGGGTAATGCTCCTGCACCTTGGGCGTGGAAGTGAGGTTCACCACGCCCGAGCCATCGGCGTTCATGGCGAAGATTTCCCAGTTGTCGTTCGTGTAGGTTTCGTAGGCGATCTTGAACGGGAGCTTGCTCAACTGCTGCCGCAACGGCGGCTCGGCGGCCGTGGCAGAATTGCCAAGCGCGGACAGGCCGAGGACAAGACCGGCGAGCGTGATCGCAGCGAGGCCTTTCATCGCGCGGGCAAAGTTGTGTCGGAGTGGCATGGGCTCACGCTAGACACGGGCCGGAGTGCGCTCAACAAGAAAGGGGCCGGGCACTCCTTGGTGGCGTTCACTTCCCCGCCACAGCCGCAGAAGCGCGCCGCACGCAGCGAAAGCCATAGATGTCGTAGCCGAAGCAGACGTCGGCGGAGCCGGGGTTCTCGTTGTAGCGGTAGCCGGAGCGGCAGTTGTCCGCGCTGAAGCGCCACGCGCCGCCGCGCAACACCTTGTTCTTGCCCTCAGCCGGACCGGGCGGGTCCTGCTTCGGTGACTTGAAGTAATACTCCACGTCGTAGAAGTCGTTGCACCATTGCCAGACGTTGCCGGCCATGTCGAAGAGACCCCACGGGTTCGGCTGCTTCTGGCCGACCGGTTTCGGTTTGCCACCCGAGTTTTTGTCGAACCACGCGTAGTCGCCGGCCCTGGCGGGCGACGCGCCGAAGAAGTAAGGCGTCGTGGTGCCGGCGCGGCAGGCGTATTCCCACTCGGCCTCGGTGGGCAGGCGGTAGCCATCGGCGGAGAAGTCGCACTTGAGCGTCGCGAGGTCATAGCAGGGTTTGAGGCCCTCGGCCTCGGAGCGCTTGTTGCAGAACTTCACCGCGTCAGACCAGCGCAATTGCTCGACGGGATTTTGCCCGCCCTTCCACCGCGAAGGGTTCGCGCCCATCAGCTTCTGAAACTGGTCTTGCGTGACGAGGTGCTTGTCCATGAGGAATGCGCTCACGCTCACCTCGTGCGGCGGGGCGTCCACCTCGTCCTTGTCGCCCATCAGGAACTTGCCGGCCGGGATGGGCACGAGCGCGGCGCTGGCGGCCGGCGCGCTGGATTGCGCCGCTTCCGGCTTCGCGGCCGGGGTTTCCTTCGTCACCGCAGGCGGCGGCGCGGAAGCGACAGGCGCGGCGGGCTTGCGTTCGCAGGCGGTGAAGGCGACGGCGAGCAAGGCCAGCCAGCGCAGGGACAAGAGTCGGTTCATCTTCGGGGGAAATCCTGTCAGCGAAAACCCGGCGGCTCAATAGTCCGCCCAGATTTCGTAGCCGTCCGGGTTGCGGAGCATCTGGCGGCAGCGGGCGCGGATGTCCTCGGCCACCGCCACGGCGGCGGGCAGTTCGGCGCAGCCGTAGCCGGCCTCTTGGAAGAGCTGGCGCGTGACCGTGTGGCACTTGGCCAGCACGTAATCCTGCGCGCCGCCCATGCCGCGCCAGGCCTTCAGCAGCGCGGCGTCGGTCTTCAGGTTTTCGGGGTCGGACTTGAGCGTCAGGGCCATGGTCTGCTTCGCGAGCTCGGCGGCGTGGTCGAGGGATTTCATGTTCTCCTTCTGCACGTCGCACTCCTGCGGGATTTGCTGGGCGAGCTGCTCCAGGTTTTCCAAGTAGGACTTCAACTCCGGCGCACCTTGGCCTTTGGCACGGAGTTGCTTCGCCATGTCCTCAGCGAAGCTCCGATACTCGGCGATGCGCTCCACGTGGCAGCGGACGAACTAAATCATGTCGTCCACCGCGTCGGCGATGAACTTCCGCTTGCCGGTCTCCTCACCGGCCTTGAAGACCGCTTCGATGGCCTCGGTGTAGCCGCAGGTGCAGGCGCGATGCACGCTGTCGCCGCCGCGCTGGTGATGCGTGCGCAACGTGCGTCCGGCCGGGTCCAAGATGGCGTCGCTCATGGGCCGGCCGAGCGTGGCCTTGAGGATGTCCACCGGCGTCACGACCGACGCGGGCGTCTCGCGGGCTTCGAAGAAGTAGATCAGCGCCTCGCCCTTGGGCGGGACTTTCTTGCCGAGGCGGAGCATGGCCGTCTCGCCCTCGAACCACGCGGGGAAATCATACGAGCCGGGCACGCCGCGCCAGACGGTGCCCTTGGATTGCCGGAAGGCGAAGCTCGTCCGCACGCCGGCCTCGGAGAGCTGCGTCTTCCACTTCGCCGGGAAGGGCCGCTTCCACGCGAGCGTCACGTCCTTCTCCAGAAAGCCGGCCTTCAACTCCTCGCGATGCCAGATGCCGGGCGCGGCGAGCGAGGCGAGGAAGAAACTTTGGCCGTCCGCTTGAAGGTCGAGCGACTCGATGCGCCGTTGGTCCGCCGCGCCACCCAGGCCGAGCCGCACCTGCTGCCGGCCCTTGGGCCAGGTCACGACGAGCATCCGGTCGCCGCCGGGTTGCAGGCCGACGAAGAGATTGTCCGCGGGGAGGGCGATGGACTTCGCCTCGGGATACGCCGCCGGCGCGTAGATGAGGTCGTCGCCAACGAAGCCGGGCAACAGGCCATACTGCATCGGGCTCAACACGCGCAGACCGGTGAGCTTGCCGGTGGGCTTCAACTCCACGAGCCCGTTGCGCCCGAAGGCAAACGTGGCGGACTCGCCCGCCCCGGCGTAAGCGACGCTGAGGATTACCTCATCGCCGGCGTTGCGGACGATGGCGAGGCGGCGAACGGGACCGGCGACCTTGGCCCCCAGCGGGACGACCTCAGCGAACTTCACCGGCTGGGCGGTGCCGGCC
>JBJTAU010000332.1:0-3190 GCA_046090965.1 Limisphaerales bacterium
TGTGAGCGCCGTCCCCAGTTCATCCAAGCCCGGCGGTCACAGACCGCCGCTACAGTGCGCGCGTTTCACCGGCTGAAGAGTTCCCCTGCGCGATAGCCGAGCCACACTGCGGCGAGGCACAGCGCAACCGACAGCAGCACGTTCCACCCCGCCGCTGGCCAGTGGCCATCGCGGGCAAGCTGGAGCGTTTGCAGGCTGAACGCGGAGAATGTCGTGTAGCCGCCACAGAGGCCGGCCATGAGAACCGCCCGGCCGTGCTCGCTGCCCCACCAGCCCGTGGACGGCTGTGCGACCTCGGCGAACACACCGATGAGGAAGGAGCCGCTGACGTTCACCAGCATCGTGCCCAGCGGAAACGGTTTGCCCGCCAGCGAAGTCACCCACTCCGCCAGTCCGTAGCGCAGCATCCCGCCCAGCGCGCTGCCGAGGCCGATCCAGAGGTAGATTCGCATGGCGGGAGGCTAGGAACGGATGCGCGTGGCGGAAAGGACGAAAGCGACTGGAGCGCGGCATTCATGCCGCAGACGGCTGGCGCACGTCGAACCTTTCCAAATCATCGGAAGCAGGGACGTTTCTGCGGCTTGAAAGCCGCGCTCCCAGCGCGTCAGCGGAAATACACGAGGCCGAACGCGTGCGCGAGGAAGACCGCCACCGCCCACCACACCCAGCTCACGCCCTTCGTCTTGGCTTGGCTCTCAGGCTGCCCGCCAAACTCCTCTTTCACAAATTCATCGTAGTCGAACCCATCATCCGGAATGCCCAAGCGATCCGCCGTGCGCTGCGAATCCGCGCGATCGTTCCAGCCGGTGCGTTCGTCTGCGCCGCACTCGGGACACGCCAACGCACCGCGCGGCACGTCAGCTCCGCAGTTCGGGCAAGTTTCGGGTGCCCTCATTTCCGAGAAGCAAGGAACCACTCCACAAACTTCGGAATGCCCGCCTCGATCTTCACCGTCGGGTTGTAGCCCAGCTTCGCGCGGGCCTTCGAGATGTCCGCGAAGGTGATGGGCACGTCGCCGGGCTGGGGCGGCTGGCGATCAATGTTCGCGGCCTTGCCGAGCGACTTCTCCAGCAGCGCGATCAGGTAGTCCAGCCGCACGGTCTGCGATTCGCCGAGGTTGAAGATCTCGAAGCCGAACTCCTGCCGCGTGCAGGCCAGGATGCCGTCCACCGTGTCAGTCACGTAGGTGTAGTCGCGCGCGGTCGAGCCGTCGCCGAAGACGGGGATGGGTTTCCCCGCGCTGATGAGCGAGGCGAACTTGTGGATGGCCAGGTCGGGCCGCTGGCGCGGGCCATAGACCGTGAAGAAGCGCAGCATCGCGATGTCCATGCCATAGACGTGGTGGTAGGTGTGGCCGAGCGCCTCGCAGGCGAGCTTGCTGGCGGCGTAGGGCGAGATGGCGCTGAAGATGGGATCGGCCTCGCAGAAGGGCACCTTGGCGTTCACGCCATAGACCGACGAGCTGCTGGCGATGGTGACTTTGCGGACCTTCCGCAGGCGTGCGGCTTCGAGCAGGTTCACGGTGCCCTCGACGTTCACGCGCTGGTAGAGCGCGGGCTGTTGCAGGCTGGGCCGCACGCCCGCCCGCGCGGCGAGGTGGATGACCTGGTCGAACTGCGCCGAAGCAAATGCTTCTTCCACCGCCGCCACCTCAGTGAGGTCGCCGTGGACGAAGGTGAACGGCAGCGCGAGCGATTGCAGGCTGCGAAGGTTGGCCTGCTTGAGCGCGGGCGCGTAGAAGTCGTTCAAGTCATCGAACGCGCAGACGGAATGGCCGTCGCGCAGCAAGCGCTCGCAAACATGGGAGCCGATGAAGCCGGCACCGCCGGTGACGAGGATGTTCACGGGGCGGGAGAGTAATAACGGGACGGGGAAAAGTAATTAGCAATTAGTGCTTGGTCGCTGGAACGCGGAAACTTGGCCGCGACTAGTTACTAATCACTAATCACTTTCCCCTCCCCTCACATCACCATCCCACCGTCCACTGCGAGCACCTGCCCCGTGATGTAGCGCGCGGCGGGGCTGGCGAGGAAGACGGCGGCGTTCGCGAGGTCGTCGGGCTGGCCGAGCGTGCCGAGGGGAATCTGCTTCACGACCTCCGCCTTCATGTCGTCCTTGAGCACGGCAGTCATGTCCGTCTCGATGAAGCCAGGCGCGAGCACGTTGGCGGTGATGCCGCGCGAGGCGAGCTCCTTCGCCACGGACTTGGTGAAGCCGATGAGGCCGGCCTTGCTCGCCGCGTAGTTCGCCTGACCGGCATTGCCGATGAGGCCGATGACGCTGGCGACATTCAGGATGCGGCCGGAGCGCTGCTTGAGGAACGCGCGCGTGAAGGCCTTGGTGAAGTTGAACGCGCCCTTGAGGTTCGTGTTCAGCACCGTGTCCCAGTCCGCGTCGCTCATCCGCATGAGCAGGCCGTCGCGCGTGACGCCGGCGTTGTTGACGAGGATGTCCACCTTGCCCGCGGCCTTGAGAATCGTCTCGGCGGCAGCGCTCACGGCGGCGGCGGACGCCACGTCCACGGCAAAGGCCCACGCCTTGCGACCCAGCGCGCGCACCTCGGCGGCGACCTTCTCGGAATTCTCCTGCGTGCGCGAGACGCACACCACGTCCGCGCCCTCGGCGGCGAACTTCAAAGCGATGGCGCGGCCGATTCCACGACCCGCGCCGGTGACGACTGCGACTTGTCCGTTCAGCAAACTCATAGGGCGGGATTTGTCGGCGGCGGTGCGGGTGAAGTCAATGCGTGATTCGGTTTCACTGCGCCGGCTGCGGAGCGGCACGCGGCGGCAGGTCGGCCAGCGCGCGATGCTCGGGACTTGCGCCGGAGATTTCCGCCCAGAGTTCGCCGGCGGCGATGCGTCGCTCGTGCGAACGGTTCACCCACTCCACCTCCGTCGGCGCGTCGGGCGCGGTGAAGCGAATGCCCCAGATGGGATCGAACGCCTTCGCCGTCAGCGAATATCTCATGTCGCCGATGACCGTCGGGTCGCCCTGCGCACGCGCGATCCAGCCGTCGGAGAAGTGCGTGAAGCGCTCGAAGGAACGGAACTTTCCGTCCCGCGCTGCTTCGGCGGGTGCAAGGTCGCCGCGCGTGACCAACGGCAGCGAAGTTCCCTCGCGCACCGTCACCGAGCCCAGCCACGGCACGCGCAACCGGTCGCTGTAGATGCGGCCTTCGTGCAGGTAG
>JBJTAU010000333.1:0-3820 GCA_046090965.1 Limisphaerales bacterium
TTCGCGCTCGTTCTTGGAGCCGAAGATTTTCTTAAAGATGGTGCCTAGCATGATCGAAACAGGGCGCGACGCTACGGGAAGGGCGGGGGTGCGTCAAAGGGGAAGAAACGGCTGGAATCCACGCTTGACCGGCCTTTTCACGCTGGCTAGCGTCCGCCCGATGTTTGGCACTGTCGGACAAGTCCTGCTTGAGGTAGTCGTCGTAATCGGCGACGCCGGCGGGCCTTGTCGGGCATAGGCAAGTTTTCGACAAGAACCCACGGCTGGCAGCAGTCGTGGGTTTTTTGTTAGCCACGCGCCGCCCGCCAAACCAAAACGCAAGTCATGAGCAAAGCAACCGCAGAGCAAGCCGAAGCGAAGTCCGCCACCACCGAGAAGCCTGAGATTGGCCCGCCCATGTTGGGCAGCGAGATTCTCATCAAGTGCCTCGAACGCGAGGGCGTGGACACGATCTTCGCCTATCCCGGCGGCGCGAGCATGGAGTTTCACCAGGCGCTCACCCGCTCCAAAATTCGCACGATCCTCCCGCGCCACGAGCAGGGCGGCGTCTTCATGGCGGAGGGCTATGCTCGCGCGACCGGCCGGGCCGGCGTCTGCATGGACACCTCCGTCCCCGGTGCCACCAACCTCATCTCCGGCATCGCGGATGCCTACATGGATTCGATCCCGGTTGTTGCCATCACCGGCCAGGTGCCGCAGGCGATGATCGGCAAAGGCGCATTTCAGGAGACCGATTTCTTCGGCATGACCCTGCCGATCGTGAAGCACTCCTACCTTGTCACTGACATCGCTGACATCCCGCGCATCATCAAGGAGGCGTTTTACATCGCGCAGTCGGGTCGGCCCGGACCCGTCGTCGTGGACGTGCCCAAGAACATCCAGCAGGCCAAGACCCAGCCGGTGTTTCCCAAGGAAATCAACCTGCGCGGCTACAACCCGGACAAGCGGGCCAGCGATCTCGCCCTCAACGAGATCATCGGCCTCCTCGAAAAGTCCGAGCGCCCCATCATCTACGCCGGCGGCGGCATCATCAGCGGCAACGCCGCCGACGAGCTCCGCGAGTTTGCCGAGCTGACGCAGATCCCCGTCACCACCACCATCATGGGCTGCGGCGCGTTCCCTGAGACGCATCCGCTCTCGTTGCGCTGGCTAGGCATGCACGGCTCCGCCGCCGCGAACTGGGCGGTCAGCGGCGAGTTCAAGAAGCGCGAGACGGTCAACGATCCGATGGTCCCCGTGAAGCCTGGCGCGGACCTGCTGCTCGCCCTGGGCGTGCGCTTCGACGACCGCGTCACCGGCAAGGTGGACAAGTTCTGCGAGCGCGGGACGATTGTTCACATCGACATCGACCCGTCCGAGATCAACAAAAACAAGCCCGCCAATCTCCCCATCGTCAGCGACGTGAAGTTCGCCTTGGGCAAGCTCAACGCGATGCTCCGCCAGCGCGCGTTGACCAAGAAGTATTCCGCCTGGGTCTCCCAGTGCGCCGAGTGGAAGTCCCGCGCACCCTTCCGCTACGGCGTCACCGAGGAAGTGGTGAAGTCCCAGCATATGCAGGACCACCTCGCCGGCAAGGAGAAGGAAGTCATCCTCCCGCAATACGCCATCGAGCTGCTCTACGAGTTGACCGGCGGCGACGCCATCATTACCACCGGCGTGGGCCAGCATCAGATGTGGGCCGGCCAGTGGTTCAAATACACCTGGCCGCGCCAGTTCCTCACCAGCGCCGGCCTTGGCGCGATGGGTTACGGCTATCCGGCCGCGATGGGCGCGAAAGTCGCCTGCCCGCACAAGCAGGTCATCGACATCGACGGCGACGGCTCCTTCCTCATGAACGTGCAGGAGCTGGCCACCGCGCACATCGAGAAGATCGCCGCCAAGGCCATCATCCTGAACAACCAGCACCTCGGCATGGTCGTGCAGTGGGAAGACCGCTTCTACGCCGGCAACCGCGGCCACACCTACCTCGGCGATCCCGACAACGTGAAAGCCATCTACCCCGATTACGTGGCGATGGCCAAGGGCTTCAGCGTCCCGTGCGAGCGCGTGATGTTCAAGAAGGACCTCCGCGCCGCGATGCAGCGGATGCTCGACTCGAAGGAGCCTTATCTCCTCGATGTCATCACGCCCTACACCGAGCACGTCATGCCCTTCATCCCCGCCGGCCGCACGGTGGCGGATATGCATCTGGCCTGACAACTCGTCTCGCCTCCCGCGCAAGACCCGACAGCGACGCCGGCCGTTTCGTTCGGCCCGGCCTGTTTCTCCATCCGGCGCATGGTTATGGTCGTTTTCTAAATTGGATCAACGCGCCGCCGTCCCGTAACAGTAAACTCCGCTTGCACCCCGACGGGTTGCGGCTAACTTTCCCGGCATCCGGAAGCAGCATGAAGACCACCAAGCCCGCCCAGCGCCAGCCTAGCGCGCGCGCGTTCACGCTCATCGAACTGCTTGTTGTCATCGCCATCATCGCGATTCTAGCCGGGATGCTGCTACCGGCACTGGCGAAGGCGAAAGGGAAGGCCCACCAAACCAGTTGCCTCAACAACATCAAGCAAGTCGGCCTTGCGCTGAACCTCTACGCCGACAACAGCGACGACAAAACACCGGTAGGAAACGATGCCGTCCTCAACTTTGTCACGTCTGGCACCCCGAACTACCTTGGTTCGCTAGTGCCCTATTTGGGCTCGACTCAAGGCATCGCAAAAATTTTTACCTGCCCCTCATCACCACCGAAGGACCCGCTAGGCACTCAGATTTTGGAGACTACTTCACCAAACGTAACCAGCTACCTCGGTAACGCAGTTGTCATGGGATACCTCACTGGAACCACCGTCACTGACCGCCGCGTATCGCGAATCACCCAACCGTCTGCGATGGTTTACCTGCAAGAACTCTACAATCGCCGCGACATCGCTTTCCTCCGGCCGTTCCGGCAAAACCCCAACCAGTATCGCTACTGGCACTTCCGCTTTCAGCCCGCGCCCTCGCTCAACTGGCTCCAACTCCCGGAGAATTACACTGTCCTCCACAACAAAGGCGGCAACCTCCTGTTCGTGGACGGCCACGCCGAATACCGCAAGGGCGAGACCATGACTTCCATGGACTTCGGCATGGTGACGCCTGCTGGAGTTACCCACCGGTGGGCGGATGACCCCAACAATACGACGGTTTACAGTTCCATTCTCGGAGATTGATATGGCCAAGTTTCCTCCTTTTCTCAGTGTCATGCTCAGTGTCGGATTGCTCTCCGTTCCAGGGTGTCGCAAGAGAAAAGCCCCAGCCGTCGAGCAATCACCGACCCCGACCGAACCGGCGGCTGCCACCCAACCTGCCGCGCAGGCTCCGGCCACACCTGCCAGCGCAAGTGCTCCCGCAGCGGCGACAACCTTGCCGATGGCGTTTCCCGGAGCGGGTGAACAATCCCCTGCCAACTCCCCTCTCACCGGTGCCGTGGCCCGTTTCCACGACAAATTCCGCCGCTTCCCACGCGACTGGAACGAGTTGGTGACCGCCGGATTTATCCAATCCATCCCCCAGCCCGCTGCAGGTAAGCGCTTCGCCATTGACCCGGACACGCGCATCGTGGTCGAGCTGCCGAAGTGACCGGCAGGCCCCTTGCCGAACGGGCAGGCTCACCTCAAAGTCCTGCGTCATGGTAGCCATCGCTTATCTAAACCTTGTCCCGATTGCGGACTACCTCGCGGGCGAGGAAGCCAGCGAGATGCGCCACGAGCGCCTCCGGCCAAAACCCAAACCTTGGTCACTCCCCTGCCCCGGCCGACTTTCTACTGATTACTAATCACTCATCACTTTCCCC
>JBJTAU010000334.1:0-2676 GCA_046090965.1 Limisphaerales bacterium
CTCCCAGTAGCGCGTCTCGCCTTTCTGAAACTCCGCGACGAGCCGACGGAAGAGCGCCAGCGCCTTCACGAAATCCTGCTCCTGCGTCCAGTTGCCGTCCTTGAGCGGCACGGCGCGGCCCTGGTTCATCATCCACTCGGCATAGTGATACAGCGCGTCGTCAGACCAGTCCGTCCCCTTGCCCGGCTTCAGCGCGGCCTCAAAATTCTCCGGCACGCGGGCGCGGGCGTCCCAATCGCCGCCGTGGTAGTTGAAGGAAATCGCGAGGAGATAATGCGCGTGCGCCTTGTCGTTGTCCGTCGCGGCAATCTTCAGCGCGTTCTCCAGAATGTTCAGCGGCACCACGTTTCCGTAGTTGCCGTAGCGGTAATAAGGCTCGGCCTGCGGCGGTTTCGCGGAACGCCACACGATGCTGAGGTATCGGTCACGCGCCTCCGCCGACGCCCGTTGTCCCGCCCACCAGTCCAGCACCTGCGAGTAATGCTGCCACGCCGCGCCCCAGTTGCGTTGATTGCGCGGCGTCCAGTGCGAATCCCCGAGCGACTCCTGAATCTCGACCCACACGCGGTCCTTCTCCTCCTCGCGCTGCACATCGCGCACGAGCACGTTCAGCTCCTGCCGCGCGTTGTTGAACTTCGTGTTGTCCGCGCGCTGCGTGCTCGCCTCCGAACGCCAGAGCGTATCCGCGCGACGGAACAGCACCCAGCGCTGCTCGCCCGGCGGGAGATTCGTCACGTTCACCGCGCGATAAATCTCGTTCGCCTTGGCGAAGGACTTTTCGGCGATGAACCTCTCCGCTTCGGCCCGTTGCGCGGCGTAGTCCGCCGGCGGTTCAGCGGCGAGGAGGGAAACAATGGCGGAAAGAAATGCAGCGGCAACCAGCAGCGGTTTCATGGCAGCAGGTTAGACGGTGAGGCCCGGAATACACTCCTGAAATGGAACCCGCGTTCGCTCAAAACACCTTGATCGTGTCCAGCACGGCCTTGATGCGGGGGACTTCGTGGGTGCGGAAGAGATCGGTGCGGCCCAGTGCAGCCAGCACGGCGAAGAACGGCTCGGCACAGCGCACTTCCTCGCCGAAATACTCGAAGGCGTGCGGCAGCGCGTGACAGGTGGGGAAACCCAGCGTGCGCAGGCGGAAGGTGTTCAGAAAGGTGGTCATCTGGTGCCGCACGCGCATGGCGCTGTCCTGAAGGTTCCGGTAGTAGAAGCCGAGGCCGGGGTCCACGAGGATTTTCGCCACACCGCAGCGCGTCGCTGTCTCGATCTCGCGTGCGAAGAACTCATACATCGCGGGCACGGGGTCAGCACGCAGGTCGAAGTCGCCGACGGCACGGACGTTCGCGCCCTGCACGTAGCAGAGGATGACCGCAGCGTCGTGCTCGGCCACGGCGCGATACATGGCTTCGCCGCGCTCGGTGCCGGTGAGGTTGAGGACGTTCGCGCCAGCGGCGAGGCAGGCGCGCGTGACTTCCGGGTGGTAGGTCTCGACCGAAACGAGCACGCCAGCGGCGCGCAACTCACGAACGACGGGAAGGAGCTGGGAGTTTTGCGCAGCAGCCCCGACGAGGTCGGTGTTCGCGAGGGTGGATTCCGCTCCGATGTCCACGATGGCCGCGCCTTGGGCGGCGAGGACTTTCCCGCGCGCGATGGCGGCTTCGGCAGAGCGGCAGACGCTCTCGCGATACCAGGAGCCGGGGGAAAGATTGATGACGCCCATGATGGCGGGCGCGGAGTTGAAGCGGAATTCGCGCCCACCGAGGGCGAACTCTCGCACGCGGGCCTGCGCGGCCGGACGGTTCTTCTCCACGAGTTCGGCGAGGTATTCCAGCGAGAGCATGGTGCGCAGTAGTCTGGTGGGCGAGCGTCCAATCGGCAACCAGCAATCCCCAATCAGAAATGGCGCGCTTGGCGGGAGTCGAACCCACGACCGTCCGCTTAGAAGGCGGATGCTCTATCCAACTGAGCTACAAGCGCGAGCTGCCGCAACCCATCAGCCGGTGCAGTGTGCGCCCGTGCCTGGCGCGCCGGCAAGCTCCGCTGGCGTTGGCAGACCCGGCTTCACAGCTCGTTCTCTTGGTCCTCGTAGCAGAGCCGGTAGGCGCGATCGTACTCCGCCTCGGGCACGAGCACGTTGGCCTCGCGGCTCAGGTCGCCGTCGTCGGGCAGGGACGGGTCCGCGAACTCCTGCGCCGCCGCGATGCCGTGCTTCTCCAGCATCGTCACGAGCATCTCGGTGGTGATGACCGGGCCGGTGTAGAAGTGCTTCATGGCACCGCGCGGGCAGTTTGCTCTGACATTTTCGCCAGCCACTTGGCCGCGTCCGCCTTCGCCTGCTCGGGCGACGTGAGTTGCGTCAACCCGTGCGCGGATTGAAACCACTTGCGCAGCGCAGCTTCGTCCTGCACCACGCCGCCGAGGCAGAGCCACGGCAGCTAGCGGGTGCGACAGCGCACGGCGATTTCGCCCGGGCCCTTGCCCATGAGTGATGAGCGGTCGAGCGAGCCTTCGCCGGTGATGACCAAGTCTGCGGTGCGCAGGTGCACGACCAGTCGCGCGTGCCGGGCGATGAGCGCGAAGCCCGGCTCAAGCTTCGCGCCAGCAAACGCGCACAGGCCGAAGCCCAGCCCGCCCGCCGCGCCCGTGCCAGGCAGGCCCGAGAGGTCGCGGCCGAGC
>JBJTAU010000335.1:0-2799 GCA_046090965.1 Limisphaerales bacterium
CGGACGGCGCAAGGTCGAGCTGGTCGTGAACGGCCGCGCCATCGCGGAGCAGGAAGTTCCCGCCGACGGCCGCGAGCATGAAGTCGAGTTCAAGGTCGGCGTAGATCGCAGCAGTTGGGTCGCGCTGCGGCAGTTCCCGCAGATGCACACGAACCCGGTCAACGTGCTCGTGGGCAGCCAGCCCATCCGCGTCTCGCGGGCGAGCGCGCGCTGGGCCATCGAGTGCATCGAGCAGCTCTGGCGCGTGCGGGGCCGCAGCATTGCGGCCGGCGACCGCGACGAGGCGCGGCGCACTTACGACCGCGTGATCGAGCAGTATCGCCGCATCGCGAACGAAGCGCCGGAAGGGAGTTGAGCCGCGTGCTATGTCCGCGAGGTTTTGGACTGCGCCAGTCCTCTGGCGCTTTGCCAGGGCGGATTGTTGCAAGACGTCGCAAAAGCGGCAGAGGACTGCCGCAGTCCAAGACTGCTGGCGCGACCAGCCACGCCTAACCAATTCGGACAGCGATTGACGCTGTGGCAATCGCTTCGCTACGTTCGCCGCGCTCGAGACAACCCGATTCCCACATGAAAAAACTCCTTCTTACTCTGGCTCTGGGCCTCACCCTCACCGCCTCCGCCGCGGACAAGGACGGCTGGATTTCCCTCTTCGACGGCAAGTTGCTCGCGGGTTGGAAGGCCAACGAGAACCCCGACACCTTCAAGGTCGAGAACGGTGAGCTCATCGTGAAGGGACCGCGTGCACACCACTTCTACGTGGGCGAGGTGAACGGCGGGACGTTCAAGAACTTCGAGCTGAAGCTGGACATCAGCACGCGGCCCAAGGCGAACTCCGGCGTGTATTTCCACACGGAGTTTCAAGGCCCCGGCTGGCCCGCCAAGGGCTACGAGGTGCAGGTCAACAACACCCACGGCGACCCGAAGAAAACCGCCGGCCTCTACAACGTGAAGGACAACTTCGAAGCCCCTGCCAAGGACGGCGAGTGGTTCACCATGACCATCAAGGTCGTCGGCAAGCACATCACTACCAGCGTCAACGGCTAGGTGATCGTGGACTACACCGAGGAGGAGAATCCCCCGCGCAAGGCCAACTCCGGACGGCTCATCGCCAGCGGCACCTTCGCGTTGCAAGGCCACGACCCCGGCAGCGAGGTCCACTACAAGAACATCCTCGTGAAGCCGCTGCCGTGATTGGGTGAAGACAATTGTGCTTTCGTTCTGCCTGCGCGAGGTCGAGTCATTTGCCGGACCAAATGAAAATCACGAAAAGCTCCCGGCATTCCAAAATCACCGGTGATTTTGGGGAGGCGCTGATTTTGTATTGGCTCTCCAAGCATGGCTTTGAATGCGGCCGATTTGATCACATCGGCATAGACTTGATAGCTCGGAGGTCAGGCAGTCGCAAGGTCATGGGCATATCAGTCAAGAGCCGCTGCCGCGTCGAGTCCAAGGAAGATGAATACTTGAGGATTCCAAAGGCCGACTTGGAGAAGGCGGCACTTGTCTGCGCTCAATTTCACTGGATCCCCTACTACGCAATCGTGATTGATGCCGGGAATCTGTTGCGGGCATACATCATGTCCAAACAGCATCTGGTGCGGGTTTGTCCGCCAACCCCCAGCGGCATCGCTTGGAAGATGACCCCAGCGCATGTGAGCCAATACGACAAGGATCCTCACATCATGACGTTTGAGTTCCAGTCGCAGACAAAAAAGTGGTGGCGTTAGGGGCGCGGTCCATCGGACTATCAGTGCGCTCACACCTGTGAAGAAGAAGCTAAAAGCATCATCTGCCAAATCCGACGCCCCGGGGTTGGCGGGAGCCTTTGCATTGGCGCTCCAGCCCAATTACCTCGGCTCTCCTGAAGTGGTCGGTTCGCTCGTTTCGCGGATTTTTGAGGTGACAGTTGACCAACACGCCAGACGTGCCACATACGAGCAGGGCGTGCGGGTAAATTCCGAAGTCGCGTCCGCTTTTGCCACTGATGAGGGGTACACTCGAATGCCTGGTTGGCACACCTCCAACATGCTCGGCAACGCAATCATCGAGTCGTTCAACCTTGATGTGGATTACTACAAAGGCGAAAACCTGTTCTACATTGTGTCAGAAGGCCTGTGTGCCGTTTCGATCCACATCTCGGAGATGCTCAAAGCGATCAACCAAGACCCGAAGGCGAATTGGAATGAACACGCTCTCCCACGGTTGAATGAACTGTATGACTTCGTTGTCGCCGTCCTGCTGGGGACGAACTCCGTGTCGCATCCCGGTAAGTCGCTCAAGGACTTCTCGTGGATGCCGGTTAGTTGAAGTTGCACCCCGTTTTGGCGGGGAACGATTGATGCGACTGCATTTGATCGGCATTGTTTGTCCACATGTCCCACGTCTCCGACTTCCTCACGCCGGCCGAGTTGAGCAAGGTCGCGAACCTGCAGGTCGTCGCGCGGCTGGTGGTTGAGGGCTTCTTCTCCGGCCTGCACAAGTCGCCGCACAAGGGCTTCAGCGTCGAGTTCGCCCAGCACCGCCAATATGTGCAGGGCGACGAAATCCGCCGGCTCGACTGGAAGGTCTTCGGCAAGACTGACCGCTACTACATCCGCGAATACGAGGAGGAGACCAACCTCCGGGCCACGCTCCTGCTCGACCTCAGCGGCTCCATGCGCTACGCGGGCGCGGGCCGCGCGCCCAAGGCCGACTACGCCATCCGCCTCGCCGCCGCGCTCGCCTACCTCATGCTCCAGCAGCGCGACAGCGTGGGCCTCGTCACCTTCGACACCAAAATCCGCCGCTACATCCCGCCGC
>JBJTAU010000336.1:0-4274 GCA_046090965.1 Limisphaerales bacterium
GCCGGCCATCTCGACGAAAAGGCGATGGTAACTCTCCCAGCCGAAGCCGCCGGTCGGGCCGTCCGCACCCTGGTCGTTCTCGCCCTGATGCCAGAGGATGCCGCGGATGCCGTGTGTGAGCCGCGCCTGCTGCACGCGCCAAAGCATCCGGCCATACATGGTGTTCAAGTCGGCGTGGTCGGCGGGCGAAGCCTGATGCTCGTCAATGCGCGAGCCGCCAATCGCCGCTTGAATGATGCACACGGGAATCTGGTTGCTCGCAACCAACCGCTTGGCCAACTCCATGCCCCACCAGCCGAGTTCGGCTTGGTGCTCCGGTGCGCTGCGTTTCCAATCGGGGCGGCACCAGAGATTCGGTCGCGCAAGCCCGGCGTTCTCAGCGGCTTTCTGGCGGTCTCGCAGCCACGCGACGCCGTCGGCGCGACCGGTCGGCCCGCCGTAGCTGCGAATCCACTCGCTCGTCTCGGGCGGCGACTTCTCGCCGGTGTCGGTGGCGAGCGCGTTGGACTGGCCATCAACCAGGAACGCATCGCCGCACACGAGGTCGCCCACGCGGCGCAGCACGGTCTCGTTGCCGCCGGTCTTCGTGCCGAGCTCGACTCGGTATTTCACCAAGCCCGGCTTGAGCTTCACGGCGAGGGCGAAGGACTTGTCCGCACTGGGCTTTGCGGTCTCGGTCTTCACGAGTCTTTCGTCCGCGTAGAGTTTCAGGAAGACCGCGTCCGCAGGTTTCCCGAGCATGCCGTTGTAATGGAGCGTGCCTTCGCCGCTGTCGTCCCGGGCGAAAAACTGGCCGTCCTCCGGCTGCTCGTCCTTCCCGGGCACGCGCGTGACCCACGCGTCGCGCTTCGGCTCGGTCACGGCGATGGTCACGGACTGCGTCGTGGGTTTGCCGCCATTGCTCACGGTCGCGGTGACGGTGAGCGGGCCGCTGCTTTGCGCGCGCAGAAGGCGAAGCTTGCCGGGCTCGACTTCCTTGATGACAGCCAACGGCCCGGCACTCCACTCGAACTTCAACTCGCCTGCGCCACGCGCCTGCATCGCCGCGTGGTTCGCCACCTGCGCCGCGACCTCGATCGTCGCGCGTCCGTCCCAAGCCCCCGGGGCCTTGAGCGTGAACACCGGCTCGGGAATCGCCTCCTTCACTGTGATGGCGATGTCCTTGGTCTTCACGCCGTCCGCGAAGACCGCCTTGAATTGCAATGTCGCCGTCGCATCGCCCGTCACGCGCCCGGCGCCGAAGGAGAACTTGAAGCGGTCCGTTGCTACGACTTCCTCCCGCCCGTCACGCTTGAGCAGCCAGTAAACTTTCTGCGCGCCACCCGCCTGCGCGGTGAACTCGGCGCTCTTGCCCTCATCCACGGCGGCCTTCTCCGCCGTCACGCTGAACGCATTGCCCGGCTGCACCAGCGGACCGACGAGCGTTTGCAGCGGTTTTTGGTTTTCGTATTGCAGGCGCACCCAGTCCGCAGAGCGCGTGACGCTGGAGACGCGGACTTCATCGAGTTCGCCGACGAAGTTGTAGTTGTTATACCAGCCGCCGAGCCAGAGCCGCGCGGGCGTGCGGATGTTCAGCGGCGAGCCTTTGGTGGCGTTGGTGCCTTCGGGCTGGCCGTTCACGTAGATGACCGACTCGCCCTGCCGATAGGTGTGGACGACATGCGTCCAGTCGCCGAGCGGGAGGCGGTTGCCGCCCACGTCGCCGCCGGAGAAGTAACAGTCCATACGAATGTGCGGCGGGCTGCGGAGCTGCATCACGACCTTGCCCTGCGCCTGTTCGTTGCCCCAGCCGATGAGCGTGGAGTTCGCCGAGCGCGTGCGGAACCAGACCTCCGAGCTGTGCGGGCTGGCGCCGGTCGGATAGTTGGGAATCTTGTCGCCGCCGAACACGCCGGCCTTGCCGGGGAAATGCCGGGCGCGGCCGATGATGCCGTTCGTCACCGACGTGCCGGTGTCCTTCGATTCAATGGTGCCAACTTCATCGCGCACCGTGTCGCCCAGATGCCACACGCTGAGATAGCCATTGGACTCGTTGAAGACCGCCTTGCCGTTCGATTCGCTCGCTGCGTCCGGCTTGCCCCAGTGCATCTGTAATGTCTGCCGAGCGTTGCCCGCGATGCGTGGCACGCGCACCCAAATGCTCGCGGTCCCGCGCGCCGCATCCCACTCCTCGATTTGATACGCGAGCGCCTTGCCCGTCTGGTCGGCGAAGCGCACATCTGCGCCGTCGGGCCGCGCCTGCTTGAAGTCGAACCAGTCCCGGTCCAGCCGCACGAGCACCGGAAACTCCTCGACCACCGCGCCTGCGGGCAGGTCTGCTCCGTCGGGGGTGGTGAGCAAAACCACGCGGCCCGTGTGCGCCCAACCGGTCGGCGGGGCAGGGGCGGCAGTCGTCTCAATCCCGCCGATGCTAACGAAGAGGAGCAGCCAAACGAGGAGCGGGATTTTCACTCGCCTAGTTTTCAGGGCAGCCGTCGCGGTGTCGAGCGCGAGTTCTTCCAGGCCCTCGGCGTTTCTGCGGCCGAAGCATGCTGTGTTATGCCCGACGACGCTGCGCGTCTCCCTCGCCCCCACGGGGGAAGAGGGTTGGGGTGAGGGGGAAACGGCTCCAGAAGTTCGATCGGCTACGAGCGAGGCAGGCGCACGCAGCACGATCTTGCATTCGGTCAACCCACTACTCCGCACGCTGCCCCCTCACCCTGACCTCTCCCCCGGCGGGGGAGAGGGTGGCCTTCGTCGTCCTCACCGGCGTCGAGACATTGCCAGCGCAACCGGTGAGGAGCCGATCTTTCGACGCGGATAGGAGTGTGCTTGGGCTGCGTCCGTGCTCCGGCTTTCCGGTTGACGCTCGCGCGGGCTTTCGCCTGTAGTTTCGCCATGCAATTGACTCCCTGTTTCGGGCTGGTTCGTTTCGCTTTGCGCGGTGCGTTGGCCGCGTTCGCCTGCTTCGTTGCGCTCACGGCGCAGGCAGACGTGAAGCTCGCCACGATTTTCAGCGACCACATGGTGTTGCAACAGGGTCGCGCCGTGCCCGTGTGGGGCTGGGCGGAGGAGGACGAATTGGTGGTGGTGCAATACCGCGACCAAGTCGTGCAGACGCGCGCGAAGGCCGGCAAATGGCACGTGAATCTCGCGCCGATGAAGGGAAGCGCGCAGCCGGGCACGTTGCTCGTGCTGGGCAGCAACCGCATCGAGCTGAAGAACGTCGTGGTCGGCGAAGTGTGGGTGGCGAGCGGGCAATCCAACATGCAATGGGCGCTGTGCCAGACGGTGAATTGGCAGGCGGCGGCGGCGGCATCGGCGAACCCGAATCTCCGCCTCTTCTACGTCCCCCGCGTCAAATCGCCGCAGCCCGTGGCGGACATCCAAGGCCAATACAACAACGCCAAGCCCGCTTGGACCGTGGCCAGCCCGGAGACCACGCCGGACTTTTCGGCGGTCGCGTATTTCTTCGGGCGGGACCTGCAGAAGGCGCTCGGTGTGCCGGTGGGCATCGTTCACACGAGCTGGGGCGGTTCCCCCGCCGAGGTGTGGATGAGCGAGCGTGTGCTCGCGGGCAATGCGGATTACAAGCGAGACATCCTCGACGCCTACCCGACGGCTTACAAAAACTACGAAGCCGCGAAGGCGCGTCATCCCGAGGCGCTCGCGAAGGCGAAGCAGGCCGGTGCGAAGACACTGCCGCCGGCCCCGCGCGAGCCGTGGCGGCCCACGGAGCTCTACAACTCGATGATTCACCCGCTCATCCCTTTCGCCATCAAGGGCGCGATTTGGTATCAGGGCGAATCCAACGCCGGGCGCGCGTGGCAGTATCGCACGCTCTTCGCGGACATGATCCAGAACTGGCGCAAGGATTGGGGCCAGGGCGACTTCACCTTCCTCACGGTGCAGCTCGCGCCCTTCACGAAGATTTTGCCCGAGCCGGCGGACAGCAACTGGGCCGAGCTGCGCGAGGCGCAAATCCTCGCGAGCCGAAACGTCGGCAACGCCGGCACCGTGGTCATCACGGACGTGGGCGAGGAGAACGACATCCACCCGCAGCAAAAGGAACCCGTCGGCGCGCGGCTGGCGTTGCAGGCGCGCAAGCTGGCCTACGGTGAGAACGTCGCGGCCAGCGGCCCGACCTTCAAATCCGCGAGCTTCAGCGGCGGCAAGGCGACGGTGACGTTCGGCGACGTCGTGCAAGGGCTGGAAGCGCGCGGCGGTGAGTGGAAGGGCTTCGCGGTCTGCGCCAAGGACGGCAAGTACGCGTGGGCCACGGCGACGTACGTGGC
>JBJTAU010000337.1:0-17617 GCA_046090965.1 Limisphaerales bacterium
AAGACGGCCAAGGCCAAGCCAGTTCGCCGCGCTCCCGTTCGCAAGGCCGCCCGGCCTGCCAAACGCAAGGCCGGCCCCAAGCGACCCAAGCGCAAGCCCGTGGCCAAGAGCCGCAAGGGCAGGGGACGCGCCTGAGCTACCTGTCGGCCAACTTCGTTTTGGCCCGCGGTTGCAGGACACCAGCTCGCTCCTCGCATTAGTCACGAACGCAATCCCCGGCGGCTCGGGCGGGTGTGCACGTTGAGCGTTTCACCAACCAACTCGTCAAGCTGAACGGGGAGCCGACTCTTGCTCATCTTGAACTTGCTGACACCCTCGTAAAGACAGCCGAGGTTGTTCTCTGAACCGCCGAACTCCGGCGGCGGGAGTTGGGCCGGAGGCTGGGGCGGCCTCCATTTCCTGCACGCAGCCATCCAGGCCATCACCAGTGCGAGGGGGGCGATGTTAAGTCTGACTTTCATGGTGGGGGCAAACAGCTGATGGGTAGGGTGGATGCCAAGGAAAGCACGCCATGCCGGTTGAATGGCGCTCTGCCGTCCGCGTCGAGATTTCATGCTCCTGGTCCAAAATGGCCGCTCGTCATTCACCTGTCAGGGTGTATCGCGGCGTTCGGCGTTGAAGGCTGGATTCCTCGGGGCGCTGGGCTTGAGTTCGGCCGATTTGCTGCGCCTGCAGGCGCAGGGCTCGGCCAAGCGGAAGAACAAGTCGGTCATCCTCCTCTGGCTCGATGGCGGACCAAGCCACTTGGAGACCTACGATCCGAAACCTGAGGCGACAAGCGCCTATCGCGGTCCTTGGGGTGCGATTGAGACGAACGTTTCCGGCATCCGCATCTCCGAGCAGCTTCCATTGCACGCGAAGCATGCGGACAAGATGGTTTTCCTCCGCTCCGTGCATCACAAGACCGGTGATCACTTCGCCGGCGGGCACTGGATGCTCACGGGCCGGTTCGGCTCCACCACCAACGACAAGGAACCGAAGTATCCGAGCATCGGCTCGATCGTTTCACGGATGCGCGGCGCGAACGCAGTGGGTATGCCAGCCTACGTCGGCCTTCCTGCAGCGCAGAGCATCTACATTTTTCCCGGCTATCAAGGCGCGGCGTATCTCGGCCCGGCGTTCAACCCGTTCGACGTGAACACCGCTCAGAAATACCTCGCCGCCAATCACACCGGCCCTGTCCAGCGCCCGCAGTTCCTCGACAACTTCACCGGCGACTCCGCTCGCACGCAGTCACGCGTGGACCTGCTCACGCAGCTTGACGGTTTCCGCCGTGATTTGGACCGCGGCAAACTGATGGACGCGATGGACCGTTATCAGCAACAAGCCGTGGACATGGTCACCGGCAACCGCGCGCGCGCCGCCTTCGACATCGAGCAGGAGGACGCGAAAACACGCGACCGCTACGGGCGCGGGCCATGGGGCCATTACACCTTGCTGGCGCGGCGGCTCGTCGAGTCAGGCGTGAGCTTCGTCACGGTGGACATGCCGCATTGGGATGACCACTCATCGATCGCGAAGGGACACGGCTACAAGCTCCCCGTGCTCGACCGCGCCGTGTCCTCCCTGGTCGAGGACTTGAGCGATCGCGGAATGCTTGACGACGTGATGGTGATGGTGATGGGCGAGTTCGGGCGCACACCGAAGATCAACGAAGGCCAGCCGGGCATCCCGATCCCGGGTCGCGACCACTGGGGCGATGTCTTCTCCGTCATGCTGGCGGGCGGCGGGTTGAAGACGGGTCAAGTCATCGGGGCGTCGAGCGTGAACGCCGAATTCCCGGTCGAGCGGCCGCTCACGCCAGCCGACGTGTTGGCGACAGTGTATCACTTCCTCGGCATTGACCCCGAGCACACCTTCAACGACTTCACTGGCCGCCCCGTGCCCATCCTCGACGGCGGGCAGGCGATCCGGGAAATCATCTGAGCCCGGGTAGGAGACGAGTCTCTGACTGAACTCGCGTTTACAGTGAAACTCCTCATGTCGTCACCTACGGGGGGATGGTTTCATCCTTACGATGCAGGCTTTTTGTTTGCCGGGACTCGCGTGCATCTCTAGCGTCGCCGTCGCTGCTGGGCGGCTTTTCCAACCCCGGTCTCCCGTGGCACCGCTGCGTTATGGACCACAAACCGCTGACGACTTCCGAACTCGCCGAGTTGACCGCTGGCCTGCATCGCCTTTCCAAGAACCTCTGGTGGACCTGGAACCAGGAGCCGCAGGAAATTTTTCACGACCTCTCGCCGCGCGGCTGGACGAACCTCTACCACAACGCGGTCGCCATTCTCCACGAGGTGTCCGACTACGAGTTGCGGATGCGCCTCCAAGAACCCGAATTCGCCGACCGCGTGCGCACGGCGATCAAGAACTTCGACGCCTACCTTCAGAACAAGGACACTTGGGGCGCGCAGCACGCGCCAGAGTTGCTGAAGAATCCCGTCGCCTACTTCAGCGCGGAGTTCGGCTTCCATGAGACCCTCCCCATCGCGGCGGGCGGTCTCGGCATGCTCGCGGGCGATCACGCGAAGGCGGCGAGCGACCTCGGCCTCGGCTTCGTCGGCATCACGCTCTTTTATCGCGAAGGCTACTTCCAGCAGACCGTCAACGCGGACAACTGGCAGACCGAGTTTTACGCGCAACTCAAACCGCAGAACCTGCCCATCGAGCCCGTCCTCAACGCCAACGGCGAGCCGCTGGTCTGCTCGGTGAAGGTCGCGCAGAGCACCGTGAGCTTCCGCGCGTGGCGCGCGAACGTGGGCCGCTGCCCCGTCTATCTCCTCGACGCCAACCTCCCCGAGAACGAGCCGCACCAGCGCGACCTCACGCTCCGCGTCTATGGCGGCGACACGACTACGCGCGTGATGCAGGAGATTCTCCTCGGCGTCGGCGGCGTGCGCCTGCTCCGCGAGTTGGGCCTGCAACCCTCGACCTTCCACATGAACGAGGGCCACGCCGCCTTCCTCACGCTCGAACTCGCACGCGAGAAGATGGCCGAGGGCAAAGGCTTCGCGCAGGCGTGGGCCGAGACGAAGCAGCAATGCCTCTTCACCACGCACACGCCCGTCGAGGCCGGCCACGACCGCTTCAGCAGCGACCTGATGGGTTACGCGGCGCACAAATTCTGCGCCAACCTCAAGCTCTCGCATGAGGAACTCATGGCCCTGGGCCGTGTCCATCCCACGGACGAGAAGGAACCGTTCTGCATGACCGTGCTCGCGCTCAAGGGCAGCCGTGCCGCCAACGGCGTGAGCGAACTCCACGGCCACGTCAGCCGCGAGATGTGGCAATGCCTCTATCCCGGCCAGACCGTCGAGCAAGTCCCCATCGGCCACGTCACCAACGGCATTCACGTCGCCGGCTGGATGAAGGGCACCGTGCGCCGCTTCTGGCGCAAGAAGCTCGACTCCGCCCATCAGTTTCCCGACACCTCCACCACCGAGACCACCCGCTTCTGGAAGAGCAAACCCTCGATTGACTGGGAGCGCGAAATCAACTCCCCCGAGTTCTGGTCGCGCATGGCCGACCCCGCCTTCATCTCCGACGAGGAACTGTGGTCCCTCCGCTACCGCCTCCGCCGCGAACTCATCGAGTTCACCCGTCGCCGCCTGCTCCTCCAAGGCCAGCGCCTCTCGCAGGGCGACTTCATCACCTACGACCACATGCTCAACCCCGATGCGCTCACCATCGGCTTCGCGCGCCGCTTCGCCACCTACAAGCGCGCCCCGCTCATCTTCCAGCAGTTCGAGCACATCGTGAAGCTCGCCCACGACAAGCAACGCCCCGTCCAGTTCATCTTCGCCGGCAAGGCCCACCCGCGCGACGACGAGGGCAAGAAGTTCATCCAGCACATCATTCACTTGAGCAAGTTCAGCGACCTCAAGGGCCACCTGTTCTTCATCGAGAACTACGACGTGCATGTCGCGCGCCAGATGGTCTCCGGCTGCGACGTGTGGCTGAACAACCCGCGCCGCCCGCTCGAAGCCTCCGGCACCAGCGGCATGAAGTGCGGCTGCCACGGCTGCCTCAACATGAGCATCATGGACGGCTGGTGGCGCGAGGGCTACGACGGCTCCAACGGCTTCGCCATCGGCGACGACACCCATCCCGCGAGCATCGAAGAGCAGGACCGCCGCGATAGCGCCAACACCTTCCAGGTCCTCACCGAGCAAGTCATCCCCTGCTTCTACAACCGCGACGCCACCGGCATCCCGCGCCAATGGCTGGGCAAGATCCGCCGCGCCATGACCACCCTCGTGCCGCAGTTCAGCACCTGGCGCATGGTGCAGGAATACACCCGGAAGTATTACCAGCCGAAGTAGGCATCGGCTCCCCTCTTTCTCTTACTCGTAATCCTAATCTTAATCCTGCTCCTAATCCCCTCCCCTCAACCGGGCAGGATTAAGAGTGAGAGCAAGATTACGATTAAGAGCTGAATCCCCCCTCCGCCCTCGTCCGGTAGTCGTTTCCAGCGTAACTAACGCATTCTCAACCCACTGCGTCAGCTAACCTTGCCCGGAGAATCACTGACACAGCCCCTGTGTCAGTCTTTTCCGGGCCTGTGTCAGTCAATTTTGCCCCTGTGTCAGTCAACGTTGCGCCAGCGGCAGTCAACGCTGCGACGCAATCAGTCTTTGCTGAGGCTGTGTCAGTCAATTCCGTTACGCGATCAGCTTCACCCATGACTGTGTCAGTCAATTTCCTCCCGGGATCAGTCAATTCCCGCGCCGTGTCAGTCAACTTCACCGCGCGGGTGAGGCGGCCGAAAAAATCTGTTGCAATCCGCCACCCGCACCGAACTGGAAGCCCACCTGAAAGCGTGGGGCGAGAGTTGTGCGAGCCAGCCACCGCCACGCCCGTGGCTCACCGCAGGATGGAACCAGCTTCTGGCGGCCCCTTGAATCGCCGGTTCTCCAGCCCGAACCACACGGCCAGCAGCACAACAACCGTGCCGCCGACAATCTTCACCGCCTGTTCGTTCGGCGGCTGCATGCCGATGACGATGAGGAACAGGCAGCCGAGCACCGAGACGACGGCGAGTGGGCGGTAGAGCCGGCCGAGTTGCCACGGCCCCATCTTGGTCCAAGTTCGGCCGTGCGCGAGGAAACCGGCGGCGACCGGCAACACGTAGCTGATGTAGAGGAAGATGACGCACACCGTCGCGATGGTCACGTAGGGCACGAAGATGGTGAACAGCGCTGCCGCAATCGCCGCGAACCAGACGGCGACGGAGGGGGACTTGCTCGTGGGATTCACGCGGCGCAACGCGCCGGAGCACGGCAGACCACCGTCGCGCGCGAAGGCGTAGGTCATGCGCGACGCGGATGTCAGCGCGGCCAGTCCGCAGAGGTATTGCGCGTGGAAGATGAGCACGAGCAACCCGGAGGCAAGCGCGGGCGGGAGCACGGCCTTCATTGTCCACGGCACGACGTTCGCTCCCTGCTCGACGCCTTCCTTCACCGAGGGCATCGCGAGCAGGATGGCGCAAATCATCACCCAGCCGAACACGCCGGACACCCACACGGAGCGGACGATTCCCTTGGGCACGTTCACCGCCCCGCCAACGGTCTCCTCGCTCGTGTGCGCCGAGGCGTCGAAGCCGGTGATGGTGTAGGCGGGGAGCAGGAAGCCGAGCGCGAAGAGCCACATCAAGTTGTCCTGCTTCGGGAAAACCGCGCCGTCACCGGCGGGCAGTCCACTGTAGTTGGTGAACGTCCACAGCCGCGCCCACTCGAACTGCTTCGTCGCCAGCAACAATGCGATGGTGAGCACCATTGCCACGGAGAGAATCAACCAGCCGCTCAAGTCCGTCAGCCGCGTGGTGAGATGGATGCCGTAGTGGTTCAGCAGACCCTGCGAAAGCGTCATCAGCACGATGACGGTGGTGCGGACGGCGGCGGTGTTCGCCTCGGCCGACACGCCGAACGCGGCGGTGGCGAAGTCGTAGGTGCCGGCGTTGATGGCCGCGAGCACGGTGATGAGTCCGGCGAGGTTGAACCACGCCGTCACCCAGCCGCACGCGCGTCCACCGAGAATGCTGCCCCAGTGATACAGCCCGCCCGCCGTCGGGAACGCGCTGGCCACCTGCGCCATCGTCGCCGCGACACACAGCGAGAACAGGCACACCAACGGCCAGCCCAGCCCGATGCTCGCGCCGCCCGCGCTGCACAGCCCGACGTGGAACGACGTGATGCCGCCGGCGAGGATGCAGATGATGGAGAGCGAGATGGCGAAGTTCGAGAAGCCGCTCATGCGGCGGGACAGCTCCTGTTCGTAGCCGAGGTCGCGGAGGAGTTTCTCGTCGTCGGGGTGGTGTTCGGAGGGCATGGGCGTAATGCGAAAAACGTAACGCGCAAGGGCGACAAGCTACATCGAAACCGGATAAAGTTCGCGGAGATCCGTCGCCGTCACAGGCACCGCGTTCGTTCTGTGACAAGGGTCGTCCACGGCTTGCGCGACGAGGGCGTCGAGGTGCTCGGGCTTCACGCCGTGGTCGCGGAGCTTGGTGTTCAGGCCGAGGGTGGCGAGGAATTCTGCGGTGAAAGCGATCGTGCGCTCGTCGGCTTCGGCGTCCGGACACTTCATCACTTCCAAGTCGCACGCGACGCCGACACGCCGGTAGAGGCCGGGCTTGCGGGCGGCGCAGAACTTCATGCCGGCCACAAGGCAGAGCGCGTTCGCGAGGCCGTGGTGCAGGCCGCAGATATTCGAGAGCGGATGCGCGAGCTAGTGGACGACGCCGAGGTCTTTCTGGAACGCGATCGCGCCCATCGCGGCGGCGACGAGCATCTTGCCGCGGGCTTCGAGGTCCTTGCCGTCGCGCACGGCTCGGGGCAGCGCGTCCACGATGAGCCGGATGCCTTCGAGCGCGAATGGGGTGGAAGGTGGGGCAGGTGAAGCTCTCGATGCAGTGCGTGAGCGCGTCCGCCCCGGTGGCGGCGGTGAGCTTCGGCGGTAGGCCGACGGTGAGTTCGGGATCGAGAATGACGAGTCGCGCGAGCAGTTCGGGATGGAAGAGCACAGCCTTGCGCTTCGTGGCGTCCAGCGTGATGACGGAGCTGCGGCCCACTTCGCTGCCGGTGCCGGCGGTCGTGGGAATCGCGATGCACGGCGCGAGGCCGGACCAGTCCGGCTCGTCGTAAAACTTTGCGAGGTCGAAGCCTGGGCGCTTCACGAGCAGCCGCGCCGCTTTGCCCGCATCCAACGCGCTGCCGCCGCCGATGGCGATCACGCCGTCGCAGTGCTTCACCTGAAACAGCGCCGCCGGTTCGCGCACGTCGGACTCGATGGGATTCGGATGCACGCCGGAGTAGAGGAACCAGCGGCGGTTGCGGTTCGCCTCCCCGAGCATGCGGGCCAGCGCGCGGAAGGCTTCGGTCTCCAGCAAGCCGGGGGTCGGTGACCACGAGTGGGCGCTTGATGCCGAGGAGTTTCATCCGGGCCGGCAACTCGCCGAGCGTGTCGGCTCCGAAAAGGGTTGGCGTGGGGAAGGAGAACGTCGCCACGGGTGAACTCATGGGCGCAGTTTGGGCGAGGTGGCAAATCGCGTCCAGAATCGTTTGCGTGACGGCGCAGCGGCAGGCGCGCTTGCCTTGGCCTTCGGTTCAGGCACGCTTTGCGCATGAGCATCCCGTTGCACCAACTCCGCGCCGGCGTCATCGGCACCGGCTTCATCGGCCCCGTCCACATCGAGGCGCTCAAGCGGCTCGGCGTGCAGGTGACGGCGATCTGTGGCTCGACGCGGAATGCCCGTGCCACCGCCGACAAGTGGGGCATCCCGGAGGTCTACTGCGATTACGATTACTGCGCGATGTTTCGCTCGCCGAACGTGGACGTTGTCCACATCACGTCGCCGAACAAGGTTCACGTTGAGCAGTCCCTCGCCGCGCTCGCCGCGGGCAAACACGTCGTCTGCGAAAAGCCGCTCGGCATGACGACGAAGGAAACGGCGCGTGTCGTCGTTGCTGCGAAGAAGAAGGGCGCGCCCGTCTTCGCCGTGAACTACATGTGCCGCGTTTTCCCCGCCGTGCTCCAGATGCGGGCGCTGGTCCAGCGCGGCGACCTCGGCCAGATCATCCACGTGCAGGGACATTTCTTCCAGGACTGGCTGCTGCACGCGACGGACTACAACTGGCGCCTGCTCGCGAGCGAGGGCGGCAAGCTCCGCGCCGTCGGCGACATCGGCACGCATTGGATTGATGCGGTGTCCTTCATCCTCGGCGCACGGGCGGAGAGCGTCTTCGCGCACTTGGAGACCTTTCACAAAACCCGCTACCGCCCACGCGGCGAGGTGCAGACCTTCGCAAAGGTGGACCCGAAGACGATGCTGCCCTACAAGTGCGACACCGAGGATTTCGGCAGCGTGCTCCTGAAGTTCGGCAAAGCGAAGCATGGCTTCGTCAATGGCGTCCACGCCAACGCGAGCATTTCGCAGGTCGCTGCCGGCTGGAAATGCAGCCTCGCGCTCGGCATCTACGGCACCAAGGGCAGCGTGCGTTGGGACCTTCAGCAGCCGAACGAAATCCTCGTGGGCCGCCGTGATGAGCCGAATCAGATTCTCCAGCGCGCCACCGCTGGCTTCAGTGAGGACGTCGCAGGCTTTACGGATTATCCCGGTGGCCACCCCGAAGGATTTCCCGACAGCCACAAGATGCACTACCGCGCCGTCTATGGGCACATCGCCAGCGGGTGCAAGACGCCGGTGCTCTTCGCCACAGCCGATGATGGGCACCACGAGGTGAGGCTGTGCGAGGCGATACTGGAAAGCAGCGAGCGTCAGAAATGGGTTAAACTCTGAGACGCGGTCCGGTGGTAGGCGGTGTGAGTGTGAATGAGTCACCCCCATGTATGGTGGCTTTCCGCTTTACACCCTACCGGATATGGGGCAGATACTCCCACCCATGTATCTGAAGAACCTGACCGTCTTGGGTTTCAAGTCGTTTGCCGACAAAACGTCCCTGAACTTTCAGCCGGGCATCACCGCGATCGTCGGCCCCAACGGGTGTGGTAAGTCCAACGTGGCTGACGCTATCCGTTGGGTCTTGGGCGAACAATCCGCGCGCGCGCTCCGTGGTGGCGAGATGGCGGACGTGATTTTCAATGGCACCGACGGCCGGAAGGCTCTCGGCATGGCCGAAGTCAGCCTGACCATCGGCGATGTGGACGCGGAGCACCTCAAGGCCGCCGGCATCGAGGTGACCTTCAACGAGGTCACCATTACCCGCCGCATCTTCCGCGACGGCGGTTCGGAATACTTCATCAACAAAGTTCCCTGCCGGCTGCGCGACATTCAGCAGTTCTTCATGGGCACGGGCATGGGCAAGACGAGTTACTCGATCATGGCCCAGGGCCACATCACGCAGATCATCCAGAGCAAGCCCGAAGACCGGCGCATGGTGTTCGAGGAAGCGGCGGGCATCACGAAGTTCAAGGCGCAGAAAAAGGAATCCCTCCGCAAGCTCGAGCATACCGACCAAAACCTCCTCCGGGTCGAAGACCTCATCCGCGAAGTGAAGCGGCAAATTGGTTCGCTCCAGCGCCAAGCCGGCAAGGCTCGCCGCTACAAGCAGGTCGCGATGGAACTCCAGCACCTCGACACCCAGCTCGCGCGGCATCAGTTCGACACCTTCCAGGGCGAGATTTCCGCGCGCACCCCGGAGGGCGAACGCCTCCGCGCCGAGATGGAGGACTTGTCGCAGACCGTTCTTCGCACCGAGGATGAACTGCTCCAGCTCCGCCAGCGCCTCTCTGACCTCGACGCGCAAATCAGCAGCGCGCAGCAGCAAGGCCTCGAACTCAAGGCCCAAACCGAGCGCAACGAAAGCCGCATCCAGTTCAACGAAGAGCGCCTTCGCGAACTCGAAGCGCAGAACACAAAAGCCTTCCGCGACATCACCGAGTCCGAGGAGCGCATCGGTTTCGCGCGCACGGAACTCGTCAACGTGTCGCAACGGCTCGCCGATTCGCAGCAGAAGCTCGAAGCGCTCCGAGCCGAACTCAGCGCCAAGCAACAGGCCGTGCAGACGGTCGAGCGCGAGCTGATTGCCCGGCAGGAAGAACTGCGTCGCACGCAGACGGAGGCTTTCAACTCCTCGCAACAACTCAGCCGCGTCCGCAATGAGATTAACGCGCTGGACTTGCAAAAGCAGGGCAACGTCGTGCGGCTCGAAAAGCTTTCGTCGGAGAAAATTCAGCTCGAAGAGGAACGCGGTCGGCTCGACGCGCGGCTCACGGAGTTCGCGGCGAATGTCGAGACCGAGAAGCTGAACGTCGTGGCCCAGCGCGGCACGGTTGAGGAGCGCCAGCAACGCCTCCGTGAGATCCAAGTTGAAATCAACTCGGTCAGCCAGGAACTCGACGGCGTGCTGCGCGCACAGGCCGGCGCGAAGTCGCGACTGAATGTGCTCGAACAATTGCAGGGCAGCCACGAGGGCTTCAGTGCCGGCGCACAGGCCGCGCTCAAACAATCCAAGCTCGCGCTCGGCACGCTCGCCGACCGCATCCGCGTGCCGGACCAGTATGTCGTGGCTGTCGAGAACGCGCTCGGCCACCACCTCCAGCTCGTGCTCACGGAGCAGCCCGAGGCCGCCCAGCAGATTTTCTCCGACCTCACGGCGAACAAGAAAGGCCGTGCAAATATTGGCTGCCTTGGCTTGAAGAACCCGACCTTCGCCCCCGCTGACACGAACGTCGAAGCGCCCGGCGAATCCGCGTTGAAGGTGATTGAGGCTGATGAATCGGTCGCCTTTCTCATCAACGGCTTGCTTGGCAACACCCGCATCGTTGCCGACCTCGCCGCCGCCACCGCCGCGTGGCAGCAGACCAACGGCGCGTTCAACTTCGCGACACTCAACGGTGATCTGCTCAATCGTCAGGGCATTTACACCGGCGGTTCACTCAACGGCGCAGCGAATGGCAAGGCTCCGTCCTCCATTCTCGGCCGCAAGAACCAGATTGCCGGCCTCAAAGCCGAGGTAGATCAAGCGCAGGCGCAGGCTGACGAAATCAGCCGCAAGAAGGGCGCGCTCCAGAGCGAGCAGACCGCGTTGCAGGCCAACTTGCACCAGGCGCAGTCCGATCTCCGCGCGCAGGAAGTGGCCATCGCGTCGCGTGAGGGCGAGTTCCGCGCGCTGAAGTCCTCGCTGCAAAACCTGCACAACCGCATTGATACGGTTGTTTACGAAATCCAGTCGCTCGCCGCACAGGAGACGGAAGGCAACGCCAAGCGCGACGTGCTCGCGACGAAGATTTTCGACCTCGAATCCAGCGAGAAGACGATCACGGCGCGCGTCGCCGAATTGGGAGGCACGATTGATTCGCTACGGCAGCAGCGCGATTCCGCGCTCACTGCGCTCAACGACACGAAGGTTGCCACCGCGACCGAGGAGCAGCTCGTCCGCAGCTTCGCCGGCCAGAAGGCCCCGCTCGAAAGCCGCATTCGCGAGCTGGAGCAGTTGATTCAGACGCGCCGCAACGAGATCGGTGCGTTCGCGCAGCGCAAGACGCAGGCCGAGGGCGAGATCGCCGACTCGCGCCACCAGATCGAGCGCCTCCAGCACGAGCGCCAGCAGGTCAGCCTGCGCGTGACCGAGTTGGGCGTGCAGAAGACCGCGCAGGAGGGCGACATTCAGCTTCGCGAGGAAGGCTTGCGCGAGCAACGCCGCCAACTTGGCGACTTGCAGAGCCGCCGCAGCGCCGTGGACATCGAGCTGACGCAAAAGACGATGCAGGCACAGAACCTCCGCCAGCGCATCCAGGAGAAGTATTCGCTCAACCTCGACGACATCCGCAGCGAGTGCATCACCATCACCTACGCCGACGAAGGTGCGCCGAAGGTGGAGACGATTTCCCCGGAGGAAATGGCGAATCGCGGCATGGCGACGGACTGGGAAAAGGTCGCCGAACAAGTCGCCGCGTTGCAGAGCAAGCTCGATGACATGGGCCCGGTGAACCACGCGTCCATCGAGGAATACGAAGAGGCCGAGTCGCGCCACGCGTTTCTCAGCAAGCAGCACGAAGACCTCGTGCAGGCCAAGGCGCAGCTCCTCGAAGTCATCAACAAGATCAACACGCAGACGCAGACGATGTTCGCCGAGACGTTCGCGAAGATCCGCGAGAACTTCCGCGCGATGTTCGTGGAGATCTTCGGCGGCGGCAAAGCCGACCTCGTGCTCGTGGACGAAAACGACTTGCTCGAATCCGGCGTCGAGATCGTCGCCAAGCCGCCCGGCAAGCAGCTTCAAAGCATCAGCCTGCTCTCCGGCGGCGAGCAGACCATGACCGCCGTCGCGCTGCTCTTCTCGATCTATCAGGTGAAGCCCTCGCCGTTCTGCGTGCTCGACGAGCTGGACGCCCCGCTCGACGAGTCGAACATCAACCGCTTCATCCGTGTGTTGCAGCGCTTCCTGGAGCACTCACAGTTCGTCATCATCACGCACAACAAACGCACCATCGGCATCGCCGACGTGCTCTACGGCGTGACGATGCAGGAGCACGGCGTGAGCAAGATCGTGAGCGTGAAGTTCCACAAGCAGGACGAACCGGCCGCCGAGCGCGCCTCGGTCAAACCGCTCGTGCCGCCCGCCGCGGGGCCCGACGTGGAGGTTCAGGAGAACGCGCCACACAAGCGCGAGGAGACGCTGGAAATCGTCATGGCGAAGTAGCCGTGAGGCAGCCTCCTGTCTGCTAGCAGGCTTCTCGACGGGATCGGGATAGGACTGTCCCGGTCACTGAATCTGAACCGTCCGGGGAGCCACGAGCGCCCGCAACTGCGGCACATCGAACTGCTCCAGCAGCCCGAAGCAGAAGAGCTCCGGTTGGCGGTCCACACCAACGTTTTTCTCGATGAGTTCCCGCAGGCTGCCGAGCGGTTGGCACAATTCCAGACTGCCAATGGCCTTCTCCTCCAGCGCGGCTGCGATGGTTGCGAACACGCTCGCGCGCGGACCGATGCTCACCAGTTTCACCGGACCAAACTTGCGGTCGGTGGACAGCCAGCGTGCGGCGGCAGTCAACTGACTCGCCTGCAAGCCCAGCGGGCGGTCGCCCACCGACGCGACGAGGAGCGCGAAAAGGAAGTCCTTCTGCGCAATGCGCGACTCACCGAAGTAGAACGGGTCCACCGCCACCACGCGTTTGCCCTCGGCGAGCAGCTTGTCCACTTCGGGGGCGAGCGCGCGGCGGCCAGCGTCGCCGACGAGCAGCACCGTCTCCAGCGGCACGCCCTGGCTGAACTCGACCGCCGGCACGGTCCACGCGTCGCCCAGCTTCAGCCGCCAGGAAGTGACCGTGAGTCCGTTCGTGATCTCGCGCCCCGCGAGTTCCGCGTTGACAGTGTAATGCTTCGCGCGGACGACTCCGCCGAGGAAGGCGCGCTGCGTCTGCTGCCAGCGCGGGAGCGAGGCGGGCGTGAGCGGCGTGGATTCACCGAGCGGCAAGTTCTTCGCCAGTCGAAGCGCGAGCTGGTTGAAGTCGAGGTTGTCGGCGGGCAACGGCACGTTCAGTTCCTCGGCCTTTTTCACCTCCGCCTCGGCGGGAATTTCCTTCGCCTCGAACTTGGTGTCACCGGGGAAGAAATTGTCGCCGAGCATGCGGTAGAGGACCTCACGGTTTTCCTGCTCGAAGTTGTGGGTGCCCGGCACGTGGTTGTTGTGCCAGCGGAGCTTGGTGTCCGCCTTGAAGAGCTTGAAGACCGGCTGCGCCGCGTCGAGCAGCGGCTGGAGCGCGTGGCCGGTGGCGAAGCAACATTGGTCCTTGGCGTTGTAGGTCAGCAGCGCTGCGCGCGGGGCGAGCATCGCGGTAAGGTGCGCGTAGTCCACGACCGTCGCGAGGTCGCTGGGCGTCTGCTCGGAATCGCCGAGGTCGGAGAAGTTGCGCGCGCGCGTGCGGAAGCTGGAGTAGCCGGCCACGGGGTTGGCGAGCGTGACGCGGGTGTCCAGCGAGCTGAGGAACATGGTTTCCCAGCCGCCGCCGGAAAGGCCGCTGACAGCGACGCGCGCAGGGTCGGCTTCCGGCAGCGCGAGCAGGATGTCCAGCCCGCGGGACATGCCGAGGTAGAACGGCGCGATGCCGCTGGACCCGCAGAGGTCGAGCTGGTTCATCGCGTAGTGAGCGAAGCCCGGCGTGCGGAGCTGGCCCATGCCGAGCCATTCGAGGTTGAGGGAGATCACGCCGCGCTTGGCGAGATTGATGCACCTGATTTGCTTGTAAGGCGCGGCCTTGCCCGCGCCGTCGTGGCCGTTGACGGCGAGGTGAACGGGCACCTTGCCGGAGATTTTTTCGGGCAAGTAAAGCAGCGCCGGTGCCCAAAGGCCGGGCAAAATCTCGTAGCGCAGCTTGCGGATGGAGTAGCCCGCGCCACCGGGAACGGTGTCGAGCCACTCGACCTTGGTCTTCGCGTCGCGCCACGCCCGGGCCTCGCCTCGGAAGATGACCTCCTCGTGCGCGGCGCGACGCAGGCGCGCGGCTTCCTTTTCCCACTCGGCGGCGGACTTCACCGCCGGCATGAGCGGGATGCGGTTCTCCGTGTAGTTCTGAACCTCCGCAAGCGCGAGGTTTGGCCCGATGATATCGCGCGCAAGCAGCGGGGCGATGAGGTTGGTCTGCGCGTTGGTGGAGAAATCGACAGCTAAGAGGAGGAAAGTAGCCAGCAGCGACGGTTTCATGAAGGTAGAATGCACGAACGTCCGCGCGGCGCAATCGTGTCGGGGCTTGCAGTCCCCTGCACAGTCAGCCGCCGGCGACGATGCGGACGATTTCAAGGCGGTCGCCGGGCTGAAGAAGCCTGCGTGCGAAGTCTGATGGAGAAACCGCTTCTCCGTTATGCTCCACGACAACGCTGCGCGGGAGCAACTGCTGCGAAAGGAGGAACTGCTCCACCGTGCAGGGAAAGCTGGCGGTGACCTCGCGGCCGTTTGCGATGACGTGCGGCGCGCTCACTTCTCCCCGAGCCGCAATGTCTGGCTTGTCCCGTCCACGGTGACGACTACGGCGTTGTTCTGCGCCTCGACGAGGCGGACGAGATGACGCTTTCCGTCCACGAGCATGGACAGTTCGTGGTCCATTTCGAAGCGCTCGCCGTTGATGACGGCGACGGTGCGTTTGGATGTGCGCAGCAGCGAGCGTAGCTCCAGCTTGGTGGGCGGCGGTGGCGGCGGGCGCAACTCGGGCGGCGGTTCCGGGGCGGGTGGAGAGGACTTCGCAATGGCGAGCGCGGCTCCGGTTGCAGCGGGAAGTTTCTCCTCGGAACTCTCGCGGACCCATTTCACCACGCCGGACACGCCTTCGCGGGCTTCGAACTCGATGGCGCTGAGGATGACGCCTTTCGTGTAAGGGTTCGCCTTGATGCGCGCGATTTCGTTCGTGTCGTTGCGGCGCGCGGCGAGCTTGAAGGCGAACAATTCGCACAGCGCCTCGCGCGTGTCGGGGTCCAGCTTGCGGGAAGGCTTGAGATTCTCCGTGAGCCAGAGGTGCCCGAACTCGTGCGCCGACGTGGACAACGTGGCGGTGCGTGGTTGGCCGTTGAGGAGCACGACGTTGTGCGCGAAGCCGTCGCCTTGTGGGCGGCTCATGGAGAAGCCAGTCCGGTGCATGGCGCCGTTCGTTCCATTGCGATTGTCAGCGAAGTCGAGGTTGAACAACACCTGCACGTTCACTTGCTGTGAGCGGAGGTCCAGCGCGCCACCGGAAACTTCGCGCAGGTCTCCACGCGCCTGCGCAAAGAGCTTTCGGGCTTCGTCCTCGGACAGCACGACTTCGCCCGCGTCCTTCTTGCAGAAGAAGCGGCCGTCGGCGGTCTTGGTAAAACCGTCCTTCACGGGGAGCTTGCAGAGCGCGCAGCGGTTGGGCAACGCCTCGCACGCGGCGCAGATGGCGTTGGTCACGCCGCCCACGACATGGGTGAAGTATCTGCCGGTCACCGGTTTCGCACACACGACGCACGTCAGCGGTGGGGCAGGGGAACCGGCGGGCTGTGCCGGGGTCCACGTCGCGACGCCTGCCAGCGCAGTCAGCAACAAGAGGAACAGTTTCATGGTCACGCGCTCAACGCCGCATCCCAGTCCTTCCAGACCGGTTCGTAACCCAGGCGGCGGATGAGGGCGGCAATCTCCTCCGGCGACCGCTCGTCGGCAATTTCAAACTGCCCCGTCGCGTTCGTCTCGCGGCCCGCCGTCGTGGCCCACTCGCTCGCGCCGGACGCCAGTTCCACGATGCGCCCGCGCTCGGTGCGATGGATGTTCTCGCGGCCCGCGCCCGTGTAACCGCCTGGCTCCGTGTGGCTGCCCGCGCTGGCCAGCGTGATGCCCAGCGGGAACAACCCATCGCGCAGCCGCGCCGGTTCGCGCGTAGAGAGCACGAGGCCGACATCCGGCAACAGCAGGCGGAACGCCGCGACGAGCTGCACCAGTTCGCGGTCGGTCATCGTCGTGAGCGGCTGGAATTCTCCCGCGCACGGACGCAGGCGCGGCAGCGAGATGGTCACTTGCGCCTTCCAGCAATGCCGCAGCAGATACAGCGCGTGCGCCGCCACCGCGATGGCCTCGCGCCGCCAGTCCGCCAGCCCGTAGAGCGCGCCGATGCCCAGCCGCCGGAAGCCCGCCGCATACGCGCGCTCCGCCGTCTCCAAGCGCCAGTCGAAGTTCCGCTTCGGCCCCGCCGTGTGCATCCGCTCATACACCGCGCGGTCGTAAGTCTCCTGATACACCACCAACCCCTCCGCGCCCGCCGCCACGATCGGCCGGTAGTCCGCCGTCTCCATCGGGCCGACTTCGAGCGACAAGCTCGGCCAGTCCTCATGCAGCGCGCGCGTGCAGGCTGCGAGGTAATCGCCCGAGACAACCTTGCGATGCTCGCCCGCGACCAGCAGCAGGTTGCGGACACCCTGCCCGCGCAACGCCCGCGCCTCGCGCCGCACCTCCTCCACCGCCAACGTCACGCGCAGGATGGGATTGTCCCGCGAGAAGCCGCAGTAAGCGCAGTTGTTGATGCACTCATTGGACAAGTAAAGCGGCGCGAAGAGCCGGATGACCTTGCCGAAGCGCTGCTGCGTGACGGCTTGGGACCGATGGCACAGCGGCTCCAGCAGTTGACCCGCAGCCGGGGACAGCAGCCGGGCGAAATTCTCCAGTGATAACTGCGCCCGGCCCTGCGCCGCCTGCGCCTCCGCCAGCGAAGCAGCCTTGGCCGACTGCTCCAGCGACTCCACTGGCAGCGCGTTGAACTCGGCGACAAAACTCATTGCGCAGACCGTAACAGAGGAGCCGCTTGCGGCAAGCGGCGAGCGACTCACTCCACCACCATCACGCCGCGCATGACGAGGTAGTGGCCGGGGAAGGAGCAGATGTAGGGATAGCGGCCCGGCCGCTTCGGCGCGTGGAACCGCAGCGTCTCGGACTGGTTCTGCTTCAGCATCTTCGTCGCGTGCAGGATGGCGTCGGACTTGGGGATGAAGTCCATTTTCTCAAACGCATCGGGCAGCTTTGCCATTTCGTTGGCGGCGTTACCGATCGCGTCTTCGGTGCCGGGCTGGACGACGAGCAGATTGTGCGGGGTGGCGTCGGGATTCTCAAACGTCAGCTTTACCGGCGCGCCGGCTTTCACCTTGAACTCCAGCACGGTGAAGAGC
>JBJTAU010000338.1:0-4437 GCA_046090965.1 Limisphaerales bacterium
AACTGGGTTTCCCGGTGGACGCGGAGCGGTAGCCACGCGGAGATGCTTACTTCTTCTCCGGCGGCTTGGCGGGAGCGGGCGCGTTCGTGGGGGCGGCGGGTGCCGGGGCGGCTGGGGCCGTGAGCGGTCGCAGCTCGAGGGGGAAGGCGTTGTAAGATCGGTTGCCGATGGTATCGGTCGAGGCGGTGAAGTTCGGACCGCCGGCGGCGACATAGCCCAAGCTGCGGCCCAATTGATAGGGACTGACCCAGAAGGAGTAGAGGCTCGCGTTGGTGACGTGAAAACGGAACCGCACGGTGCGCCCGGCGAGCATGGCGAGGTCTTGGATACCGTTCTGCCAGCTTACTCCCATGAGGGTTTGATCAGCAGCCAGCGGGATGGCCAGCTCCTTGGTGAACGGGGTGAGCTGTTGCTTCGTGTCGTTCTTGGTGACGGCGATGGGTCGGCCATCGGCATGCTGGATCTCAACGCGCACTTCCCCACCGGGAGCGTTGGTTTTCATGTTCAGGAACATGAACCGCCCGTTGACGCGCACCGGGCGTGTGGTCAGCACGCCGCCTTCCGGCCCGGCGTCCATGGAGGCAAAGCCGTCACGCCGCAGCGGGGTCAACCCCATCGCGCCGCCGCCATCGCGTTTGCCTTCCACTCCGGCGCGTCCGCTGAAATAGAAGTTCAAGTTCCGGCCGGCCACTTGGAAGCCACCGGCCACGGACTGCACGTTGCCCCAGTTCCAGTCACCCTTCTTTTCCGACACATCGATCAGCGGTTGGCGAACCGGCCGGTCCCAGTGATAGCCGTCGCGACTGAAGCCGAGCCAGACGGAGTTCGGCTTGGGGCGGCCTTCGGGAAGGTTTTTGTCCCCGCGCCAGATCGTGAAGAGCCCCACCATGAGGCTTTCGTAGGCGACGGCGTCGAGGTTGTAGAGCTGCGGCGTGACTTGCAGGTCCGCGCGCATCGGGTCCAGCCGGTCGGAGCCAACCCACATCGGCGGCTCGGTGATGGCCTTCCAATGCGGGCCGATGAGCAGGTCTTTCACCTCCCAGTAGCGGCGGGCGCGCGGCTCGCCCCAGCCATGGCGCAAGCTGTAAACCCAGACCTTGCGGAAGGGATTGTAAAACACCGTGGTGCGGTCGCCGGCCGAGCCGGTGCGCAAGACGCGCGGCCCCCAGTGGACGCCATCCGGAGAAAAGTGCAGCGAGAGGCCGAAGGTGCCGCCCTCGCTGTGCGAGCGCCACATCTTGTAGCGGCGCTTCGGGTCGGGGTCGTCCTGATCCAGCCAGACCGTGGAGGAATCGCGCGGGTCGGTCTGCACCAGGCCAGTGCCGGGCTGCACGTCAAACTTCGGCTTCTCCCAGTCCCGGCCGTTGGTCGAGATGGCCAGCGCGGTGCCGCGTCCGTAACCGGCCATGTAGTGGCAGGTGAAGACGGGCTGCATCTTGAACAGCTCGCGCGGGAAGGCATCCTCCAGCAGCCAGCGGTTCAGGCGCGCGAGCAGGTCGCCTTCTGACGGCGGGCGGAGCGCGAGCAACTGGAGCGTGCGATCTTGGAGCCGGCGCGAGCGGTTCAGTTCGCCGAAGCGTTCCTCGGTGTAGATGGCCGGGCCGGTGACGATGGCGTTGAGTTCCTTCGCCAGCAGCTTCTGCATGGCTTGCAGGCTGGCCAGGTCAACGGGTTTGAACTCGGCCAGCTTGGCGCGCGCTTCGGGCGAGAGGCGGGCCTCGAGGAACTGTCCCAGCGCGTTGTTGGTGCCCGGGTTCTTGAGCCGCTCGACCATGGCGGGCACATCTTGAATCTCCTCCGGCTTGAACTGCGGTGGCGTCAGCATACACCACGGATCCAGCCACACGCCGTCGCTGAAGGGCATGGCCATCGCGCCGCCGGTCTGCTCCCACGCCTGGTCCGGTCGCAGCACCGGGTTGTTGGAATAGAGCGTGGCGGTGTGCCAGACGCGTTTGAGCGTGGTCTGGTCGATGAGGAAATCGTCCACGAACAACTGGCGGCCGTTCGAGATGTCAATGACCGGCGGCGGGGTGCTCAGGTAGGGCACGGGCATGGGCTCGCCTGCCTTGTAGGCGTCCTTCGGCGGCCAGACTTCGGGCAGGATGATGCCGTTGTAAAGCGTCTCGCCCTGACGCGGCGGGAGCGCGGCGGGCACCGGCGGCGGCGTTTGCGCGGTGAGTAACGGCGGCGGTTTGGGAGAAGCGGTGACGTCGCCGGCGGCGGGATTGGTGTTCGCCTGCACTACCCTGTTCGTCAGCGAGAAAATGGCGTTGGACTGCGCGGGGGTGATGGCGGGAACCGCCGGGAGGGGCGGCGTCAACTTGGGCGTCACGGCGGCGCTGGGACTGGCGATCGGCGCGGCTGGCGCGGGAGCGGAACGGAACGAGTGCACGTTCGCCGCGGCCCAGCCCAGCAACCCACCGCCCGCGACGGCCGCCACCAACCACGGCCACGGCACGGGGCGCGCAGGTGGCGTAACGGGGGCGGGCGGCTTTTCAGATGGCTTCGGCACGGGGTGATTAAGCCAAAGCCCACGTTCTTTGCCATCGGTTTTTCACCGGAGCCGACCGCGTCGCTTGCCTGCCGGCTTGCAGCACGGGGATTCCCGGCAATACTATTGAGCGACTTCGCCCGCCGCGCAGTCGAAACGCAGATGTCAGCCATCCATTTCTCAACGCCGCTCCGGCTCTTCGCCGTAGTGCTGCTGGGACTGGTTTCGAGCTTACCGGGACGCGAAGTGCGGCCGGACGACGCCGACCAAGTATTCTTCCGCGAAGGCCTCATCCCGAAGCTGCGCATCGAGATTTCCCCCGCCGAACTCACCAAGCTCAACCGGGACAACCGCTCCTTCGTCCGCTGCACCATCCGCGAGGGCGACGAGTTCATCTACAGCGAGGTGGGCATCCATCTCAAAGGCGCGGCGGGCAGCTTCCGTCCGGTCGGCGACCGCCCGGCGCTCACGCTCAACTTCGACAAGTTCCGCGAGAAGCAGACGTTCCACGGCCTCGACAAGCTCCACCTCAACAACTCCGTGCAAGATGGCACCTATATGCACGAGTATCTCTCCTCGTTCCTCTTCAACGCCGCCGGGGTCCCGACCACGCGCGTCTCCCACGCCCGCGTCTGGCTCAATGGCCGCGACCTCGGGTTCTACGTGCTCAAGGAAGGCTTCGACTCCAACTTCATGAAGCAGCGCTTCGGTAGCAAGCAGGGCACGTTCTACGACGGCGGCTTTTGCGCGGACGTGGACCAGCGCAAGGACCGCAAGATCGGCCACGGCACCAACGACCAGGCCGACCTCAAGGCCCTCGTCGCCGCCGCGCGCGAGCCGGATCTGGCCAAACGCGCCGAACGCCTCAGCCAGACTTTGGCCGTGGACAACTTCCTCTCGCTCGTCGCCGTGGAGATGATGATTGCCCACTGGGACGGCTACGCGCGCAACCGCAACAACTACCGTCTGCTCATTCCCGCCGGCTCCACGCAGGTTTATTTCCTGCCCTCCGGCATGGACCAAGTCTTCGGCGATCCCAATTTCCCGGTCTTCGACAGCATGGGCGGCCTCGTAACCAGCGGCCTCTGGCAGTTGCCACCGATCAGAATCCAATACCGCGAACGCGTCGGCCAGATCCTTACCAACCACTTTTCGGCCGAACGCCTGACCAACGAGATCGCCAAGGTCCACGCCCGCGTCCGGCCCGTGCTGGCCGAGATGAACGAGGGCGCGGCGAAGAACTTCGACAACACCACGCGCGACATCCAGAACCGCGTGCTCGCCCGCATCGCGGGCATTCAGAAGCAGCTCGGCATCCAGCCCATGAAACCTGCCAAGCCGGATGCCAACGGCACGTTCAAGCTCGCGCAGTGGGAAGCCCAGACCGATGCCGGCGAACCGAAGATGGCCGACGCCGCCGACCACGGCGGCGTGAAGTCACTCGAAATCAACTTGGAGAAACCCGACCGCGGCGTGGCCTCGTGGCGCACGCGCGGGTTGCTGGACGCCGGCAAGTATCGCTTCGAGGGCAAGGTCGCCACCAAGGGCGTCGTGCCGCTCAAGGAGCCGACGGGCGCGGGCGCGGGTCTGCGCATCTCCGGCTCCTCCCGGCCCAACCAGCTCAGTGGCGACAGCGACTGGAAGAAAGTCACCTTCGAGTTCGACGTGCCCGCCTCCTCCACCGAGGTCGTCCTCGTCTGCGAATTGCGTGCCGAACGCGGTCGCGCGTGGTTCGATCTCGGCTCGCTTCAACTCGTCCGCCAGAACTGAGTTGCCGGCTCGCCCCGGCTCGTCTCCGAGAGTTTCCCAAGTCCGTCCCGTCCGCTCACACCCGCTTGTCGTCCAGTGACTGCGAGATGGCGCTGGGCGTGGGTCGGGGACGCAGCAGGTGCGTGATGATGGCCCCGGCCAGGATGAGCAAACCCACGGCGGCGGCGAGATAGCCC
>JBJTAU010000339.1:0-8304 GCA_046090965.1 Limisphaerales bacterium
GAAATCATCCTCGCCATCATCCAGCTTGATCGGCGCACGGCCAAGGACGTGATGCGTCCGCGTGCGCGCAGGGCGGCGTTACCGGATGTCTTGCCGATCGAGGAGATGGTCGCGGCGGCGCGGAAGTTCGGCCACGAGCGGCTGCCACTTTACGATGAGTCGCCGGACACCATCGTGGGCATCTTGAACTGCCGCGTGTTGCTGCTGGAGCCGAACGGAGATTTGGCGGATGCGATTGAGTTTCCGTCCTTCGTGCCCGAGAGCATGAATCTGCTGCAACTGCTGGGTGCGCTCCAGCGGCAGGGACGGGGGCTCGCCATCGTGCTGGACGAGTTCGGCTCGGCCGCCGGGCTGGTGACGATGGAGGATATCATCGAGGCCATCGTGGGAGAAATCCGCAGCGAAGGGGAAGCGCCGGGCTTCGTTATGGAGCTGCTCGGACCGGGCCGCTGGCGTGTGAATGGCACGATGCGCGTGGAGGATTTCCGCCGCGAACATGCCAACCTCGGCGAGGTGCCCGGCGTGGACACGATGGGCGGATTGCTGGTGGCGTTGAAAGAGGTCGTGCCCTTGCCCGGTGAATCCGCCGTGCTGGGAAATGTGCGGCTGACGGCCCATGCCGCCGACGAGCGCCGCGTGCGCGAAGTCCTCGTGGAACAGGTGAAACTCTGATTATCAGCCACAGATGGAACACAGATGGAACACAGACAAGGGGCTCCATAAGGAGTTCAGGAATGCAGCAGGAAGCACCGCCTCCACCGCCTTCCCGTCCCTCCTGCCTTGCTGCCCTCCTGATAAAGTTTCTTCTCCCTCAGCTATGTTCCATCTGTGTTCGGTCTGCGGCTTCAAGAAACTCCCGGTGAAAGGAGGCGCGTGATGGCGTGGGCGGTGTTTATCCCGCTGCTGCTGGCCCTGCTGGTCGTGTCCTTTGTCCTGTCCGGGATGGAGGCTGGGGTGCTGGCGCTGAACCGGCTGCGCATCCGCAATCACATGCGCAAGGGCGGGCGGCGTGCTCGGCTCCTGCACGGCTGGCTGGAGCAACCGGAGAACTTCCTCTGGACCATCCTCGTGGGCAACTCCCTGGCGAACTTCCTCGCCGGCGGAATGGTGGTGTATGTGCTGCACCGGTCATTCAAGGACGCGCCCGCGCTCTTCGCCGGCGCAACCCTGGCCATGGCGCTGCTGTTCTACGCGTGGTGCGAGCTGCTGCCGAAGATGCTGTTCACGCGCTTCCCCAACCGCCTCACGCTGCTGGTCGCGCCGCTGTTCCGGGGGATTCACTTCGCGCTGCGCCCGCTCGTGGGCGTGACGACGACCCTGAGCAACGGCCTGTTGCGCTGGACCGGCGGGCGGGTTTTCACCGGGCATCTCTTCGCCAACCGCGACGAGCTGCGCCGGCTGATGCAGGAGTCCGCGCAGGGCATGACGAGCGAGGAGCGCGTGATGATCAGCCGCGTGCTGGACCTGCAAAACCTGACCGTGCGCTCGGTCGCGGTGCCGTGGGAGAAGGTCGTGAGCGTGGAGGTTGGCACCCCGATGAAGCAGGTGATGGAGCTCTTCCGGCAGCGGCAGTTCACGCGCATGCCGGTGTGCGAGTCGCGCACGGGCCGCGCGCGGGTCGCCGGCGTGCTGAGTCTGCGGCGGCTGTTGTTCCAGACCGATGTGGATGAGCGCAAGCTCGCGGCGGACTACTTGCAGCCGGCGCTGTATCTCGACGAAGAGATGCGTTTGGAGGATGCGTTGCGGGCGATGCAGCGCAGCGGCCAGCGACTAGGCATCGTGCTTGCGCGCGATCGGCGGGAGCTGGGTGTGGTGAGCTTGGAGGACATCCTGAAGGCGGTGTTCGGGGAGGTGAGCCTGTGAGCCTAGATGAGTGGCTTTTCATCGCGTTGAAAGCGCTGGCGGTGCTGGTGCTCGTGGGGTTGAACGGCTTCTTCGTCGCCGCCGAGTTCGCGCTCGTGAAGGTGCGCGACACGCAGCTCCAGCCGCTCATCGCGCAGGGCAACCGCCGCGCGCGCATGGCGCAGCACATCCTGCACAACCTCGACGCCTACCTGAGTGCGGCGCAGCTCGGCATCACGCTCGCCAGCCTGGCATTGGGCTGGATTGGCGAGCCGATTTTCGAGGCGCTGCTTAAGCCGGTGTTCGGGGGCCTGGGCTGGAGCGGTCCCGAATGGGAGCACGTGCGCGGCGGCGCTGCCTTCGCCGTGGGCTTGTCCGTCATCACCTTCTTGCACATCGTCGCGGGGGAACAGGCCCCGAAATCACTCGCGATCAAGCGTCCGCTCGAGGGCGCGCTGTGGGTGGCGTATCCGCTGCGGTGGTTCTACGTCGTGGCATATCCGTTCATCTGGGTGCTGAATCACAGCGCGCTGTGGCTGCTGCGCCAGCTCGGCATCGAGGTCGCTTCCGAGCACGAGGGCACGCATTCGGAGGAGGAACTGCGGCTGATGTTCGACGCCTCGCAGCGGCGGGCGGGCGGCTCGCAGCTGGGTCGGGAAATCGTCCTCAACGCGCTGGACCTGCGGCACCGCGTCGCGCGCGAGGTCATGCGGCCGCGCGCGGACATCACGGTGCTCGACACGCAAGCGAGCCTCGCGGAGTGCCTCGAGGTGGCGGAGCGGACGCGTTACTCGCGCTTTCCGCTGTGCGAAAGTGGCGACGTGGACCGTGCGCTGGGCGTGGTGCACATCAAGGACCTGTATGCGCTGCGGCTGAAGGCGCGCAGCGGAGCAGACCTGGCGCCCGTCGCACGCAAGCTCATCTATGTGCCACCCACGGCGCGGCTGGAACGGCTGCTCCAACTGTTCCTCGACCGCAAACTGCACATGGCCATGGTGGTGGATGAATATGGCGGGACGGTCGGCTTGGTGACGTTGGAAAACGTCCTCGAGGAGATCGTCGGGCAGATTCAGGACGAGTTCGATCAGGAGAAGCCGCTGTTGCAGAAGACGGGCGACAACGTCTGGGCCGTGGACGGCGCGCTGCCACTGCACGAGTTGGAGGAACTGGTGGGCGAGGAGCTGGCCGAGGAGGAAATTACGACGACCAGCGGCTTCGTGACGCACCGGTTGGGCGGGTTCCCACGGGAAGGTGATGTGGTTCAACTCGCGGCCTTCACACTGCGGGTGGAGGCACTGGACGGGATGCGGGTGGCGCGGCTGCGGCTGGAGCGCCAGCCGGAGCAAAGGTTGTGAAGCTTACTTGCCGTTGCCCGGGCGGTTCTCGTGCACGCGCCAAAAATCCTCTGCCAACGGGACGTGCTTCCAGCCGCCTTCGGGCAGTGAGTAGCCGATGTGGCGCAAGCGCGGGAGCTGGCGGAGCGCCTCGAAATTCTTCGCGCCGACCGGCAGCGTGACTCCCTCAAGCTGCTTGCACTCGGCGAGCACCGCGAAGTCCGTGAGGTTGGTGCATCCCTCCAGCTGGAGGAAGCGCAACGGCGCGTCCTTCAGCGGGACCAGGCTGGCGATGCGCGTGTGCGCGAGGTTCAGGTGCGTGAGCTTCATGCCCGTCAGCGCGGTGAAGTTGGTCGCCCGCACGCGGGTGGCCTCGAATCGGATCAGCCGCATCCCGCGCAACGGGGACAGGTCAGCCACACGGGTGTTACTGATGTCGAGCGATACGAGCTGCATGTCTTTGAGTGGTGCCAGGTCGTCCACCTGCGTGTCGGGGATGGCCAGCTTCGTCAGCGGGGCGCCGCGGAACGGCGAGAGATCGTTGAACTCCGGCTGCTGGACGGTCAGGGAGAAACCACCGGGCTCCCGCCGCAAGGCTCCCTTGAGCCCCATCCGGTCCACGACGGCCCGCCAGGATTCGAAGTTGGCCTGCGCACCGCGGTTGAGGCGCGTGCCCATGGCGATGGCCTCGGCCGCGCGCTGTTGCTTGGTCAGGTTGATTTGTAATTCGGCGATGCTTTCCGGTTTGAGTGCGTTTCGTCCCGCGTTGTCCGCGAGGAGTTTTTCGCAGAGGCGGAGGTTGCGTTCGGCCGGGAGGCTTTCCGGGTCCAATTCCAATGCCTGGGCATAGGCGGCGCGCGCGTCCTCGAGCTGAAGCAGCGATTGCAGGATGTTGCCCTTGAGCACATGGGACTTGGGGTCGTCCGGCTGAAGGGAGATGGCGTAGTTAATTTTTATCAGCGCCTTCGCGAATTTGAATTCGTCCACCAGCGACTTTGCCTCGCTTTGAAATGTCGGCGCAGTTTCCTTCAGCTCGGCCAGCGTCTTGGTGACCTTGCCCGTGAAGTGCACGGCCAAGCCCACCATCAGCCCCAATGAGATCAGGCTCAGGACGAATTCTGTGCGATGCCGGCGAATGAGCAGCAGGAGCAACCGCAACGCGTTGGCGTGCTCGGCTGCCGTCGCGAAGCCGCCCTGGTAAGCCGCGATGTCTTGCTGCAAGGCCGCTACGCTCGCGTAACGCCGGGATTTGTCGCGCGCCAGCGCCTGCATCGCCACGGCGGAGAGCGCGGAGGGAACGCGCCGGTCAGGGCAGTGCGCGAGCTCTGGCGGGGTGATGTCCTGCGCCGGCGCGGGCGGGCCGGTGAGCCGCGAGATGTGCGTGTTCCGCGGGTTGTAACTGGTGGGCGGGGAGATATGTCCCGAGGCGACCTTGGTCAGCACTTCGTTGACGGTGTCGCCAGTGACGGGCGGGTGCAGCGTGAGGATGGTGTAGAGAATCGCCCCGAGCGCGTAGATGTCCGTGCGCTCGTCAATGTCCGCCACCCGGCCCTCGGCCTGCTCCGGGGCCATGTAGCGGGGCGTGCCTTTTACCTGGCCGGAGAGCGTCTTGAAGCTGTCCCCGGATAGCCCCGCCCCGTCCGGGATGGTGAACTTGGAGGTCTCCAGTTCCGCGGAGCCCCGCACGCGCTTGGCCAGCCCCCAGTCCATGACGAACACTTCACCGAACTCCCCGAGCATGATGTTGTCCGGTTTCAAGTCGCGATGCACCACCCCGCGCGAATGGGCGAACGCGACGGCATCACAAACCTTCTGAAAGACCGTTAGCAGCGTGCGGAGTGGGAACTTGGCGATGCTCGCTGCATCCTCCATGCGGATCTTCTCCAACACGCCGCTCAACGTGACGCCCTCGACCAAGCGCATCGTGTAATACACCACGCCATCGCCGGTCACGCCCAGTTCGTGCAGCGGGACGATGTTTGGATGTTCCAGCTGGCCCGTGATGCGCGCTTCGGTGATGAGGCGGTGAACATGTTCATCCGAGGCTTGTGCGCCGGTGAGGATGACCTTCACCGCGACAGTGCGCTGGATGCTGTTGTCGCGCGCAGACAGCACCGCACCCATCCCGCCCTTGGCGAGCACGCGCCCCAACTCGTAAGCGGTGGCGGGGGCGCGCGCCGGGAGAACCCCGGCGGAGGCCGCAGTCCTGGCCATCCGCTCTGCCAACAGGCGGGCCAGCGCGGCCGCGGCGTTGCGGTGCGCGGACTCGAGCGACTGTTTTAGGGAAGCGAGCGATGCCTCCTGGGGGGGAGGCGGGACGGGTCCGACGGTTTTCTCCCGTGGCTCGCTCATGGCGCTCAAGATAGGTGCTGGCCCCGGTCAAACAAGTGGTGAAACCCTTCAAATTCGCATCGGGGAACCCCGCACGGCTGGTTACCTGACGACGCCCCGCCGACGAGATTCAACTCGGGCCACACCCACATCCAGCGTGGGCAGGCTAACGCGGCGTCGCGTGCTTGGCGATGAACTCCACGATGGGTGTGCTGTCCTCCAACCCGTGCGGGTGATGCGCCACGCCGGGTTTGCGGATGAGGGTGATGCTGCCGCCCAACTTCTGGTAGCGCTCCGCGATGACGCCGGTGTTCTCGTCCCACGGCACCACATCGTCCGCATCGCCGAAGACGTGCAGCAGTGGAACCTTCGCCTTCGCGAGCGGCGCGAGGTTGTCCACGGGATTGCCCAGGTAAGCCAGTGCCGCCGCTTCGTCCGCGAAGCCATAGACCTTGAGCGTCAGCGCCCAATCCCCCTTGCTGCCCTTGCCCTTGCCCTTGCCGCCGGGCCAGCTCTTGAAGTCGCACACGGGCGCGTCGCCGTAGAGGCACGCCACCTTGTCGGGGTTCGCGATGGCCCAGTTGTAGCAGTAGAGGCCACCGCGGCTCAGGCCCACGAGCGCGGCCTTCTTTGCGAAGCCGAACTTCCCCGTCAGCTCCGCGTAAGCCTTGTTCCAGTGCGCCACCGCATCGGGACACCCGAGCATGTTCGGCACGCTCATGTAAACGACGTGAAAGCCCCGGCCCAGCAGCGCGATGTCCGGCGCGGGCTTGTGACCGAAGAACTCGCCGTGCCACACCCACGGCTTGCCCGGCGCGGCCTGCTTCGGCGCGACGACGAGGACATTCTTCCCGTCCACCTGAAAGTCATAGCGGTCGTAGCCGTTCCAGACGGACTGCTTGCCCGGGAACGGTGCGTCGCTCGCGGTCGCGGCGGACTTGGCCTCGAACTTCACGAGCGCCTCCGCGAACTTCTGGCCCACCGCCAGCGTGCCCGCCGAGTTCCAGTGCGCGCTGTTCGCGATGGGCGTCCCGTCCGTGTCCACGTAAACACAGCGCGGGTCTTTCGCCGCGAGCGCCTGCTGCGCCTCGACGATCTTCGGCATGAAGGCATTCTTCCCGCCGCCGAACTGTGTGTTCACCGCTACGAGCGCGATGAGTTGCGGCGCGTTCAGCTCCTTCCGCAACGCGGTGATCATGTCCCCCAATGCCTGCGTGTAGCGCGGCGCGGCGGTGGCGTTCGCGTCGCTCTCCCCCTGCACCCACGCCAGCGCGCGCGGGCGCAGCGTGACGCCTTGAGTCTGCGCGGCGGCGACGGCGGCCTTCACCTCCGCCACGAGCGCGCGGAAGCACGACCCGCCCGGACCGGCGTCGGCAGGGTTCCAATCTTGCGCCATGCCCGTGCCGCTCCACGCGCCCTTCACCACGGCCAGCGGCTTCTTTTCCTTCGCGAACAGCGCGCGGGCGAAACCCATCTCGGGGCCGAAGCCGCCGGTCGCGCCGGAGAAGTTGCCGTATTGGCGCGGCATCTTGGCCTTGTCCATCGGCGTGCCCTTGGGCTGCGGCTGAAGCGTCACCCACTTGCCGCCACTGGTGACATCGTGCTCATCCGGCGGCGGGTCGCCCGCGCGGAACCAGAACATCACCTGCTTGTCCGCGTCATCGGCGGGCAACTCGGACGGCTTGGCGTCGTAGCCCACGGCATTGGACTGGCCGGCGATGATGAGCAAGTCGCGCGTCTCGGCGGCGGGGAGCGAGCCGCAGAGGACACAGAGCGCACAAAGGAAAACGAGGGGCTTCATGTGCGCTGGATTCTCACCAAGCATCGCGCGATTTTCAATTCCGCTTCCCACTGAGCCTGCGTGAACGGCGGAGCCGTTGAACAACAGTAGCCGTGGGTGAAGCGACGCGCAGCGAGCGCAACCCACGGATCCGCACCGCGCGGCGGGCACCGCGTAGCGGTGCAACAGGATGAGCCTGGAGACACAATTCAACCGCTACGCGGTTGGAACCGTTGGCCGGCCCTTTCCGTGGGTTCCGTCCGCGCAACGGACTTCACCCACGGCTACCCATGTTCCGCCCCGATGGGGCGCGGTGGCGAATTGAAGGAACCTCCGTCACTGCGCCAGAGCCGCGATCTCCTCGGCGGGCACGACCCGGTGCAGCACTAACGTCCTCCCCATCAACCCGCGGTAGTAGGCGTCGTGGAAGTAGAAGATTTCTGCGCCGAGGATCAGCGAGGGGACGATGATAGAGTCGGCGGGGAACTTCTTCGTCACGCCCTCGCCGACGGGCTGGCCGTCGAGGTGGAGGCGCACGAACCATTGGCCGTCGCGCGGCTCCGCGGTCATCGCGACGTGCTGCCAGCGGTCGGCTTCGAGCTTTGCCGTGGAGACGATCTGGTCGTTCACGTTGATGCGCGCGGCGAGTTGATACGGCGCTTTCTGCCCGTGCAGGCCGAGGATGAATCGCCGCGCACCGTAGCCGATGATGTCGCCGCGTCCGCCGTGGTGCGCGCTGCCCATCGCGGGCGCGGGCTTGATCCACGCGGCGAGCGTGAGGCCAGGGATCTTCTCGCCGCCGCCGTGATGGCCAGTGAGCGCGAGCGGCAAGGTGTCTTTTCCGGCGTAGCCGGGATGGCTGAGGTAGGAGCGGTTCAGCGAACTGTCCTGGCGAAATTCTTTTCGTCCGATCGTGTTGTCCGCGAAGCGCAGTGCGGCGCGACCTTCGTCCGTGACCCAATCCAAGTTCGCGAGGTCGAGGTGGCCGAGTCCGCCGCCGCTGCCGTGGTTCAGGAC
>JBJTAU010000340.1:0-8302 GCA_046090965.1 Limisphaerales bacterium
GGGCGGTGCGCGGCAGCGGCAAGGCTTTTCAAAGCCAGCCTTGCGCGGCACTTGAACTAAACCAGTCCGTCAGGTTTCGCTTCGGCTGCCGTAGTTGGCGACGGTCGCAGCGACTCTGCACGCAGCTCGGTTTCCGCGAGCGCCTTGCCGCTGCTGCCCACGCCCAACTTCAGAATGCGTTCTCCCTGCGGTCGCACCATGCGGTCGTAGCTGCCCACGGCGTCGTTGTAGGCATCGTTCGCCTTCGCCAACCCCCCACGGATGCGCTCGAAGTGCTCGGTGAACTTCGCCACGCGGGCGAACAACTCGCCTGCCGCCTCGGCAATCTCTCGCGCGTTCACCGTTTGCTCGTGCTGCTGCCAGCTCACGCTCACGGAGCGCAGCAGGGCGATGAGTGACGCCGGCGTCGTCAGCAGAATCCGGCGCTGCGCCGCCCAGACGATCAGATCGCGGTCGCCCTCCAAGGCTGCGCTGAACAGCGATTCAGCGGGCAGAAACAGCACGACATAATCCAGCGTGCCCGGAAACTGTGAGGGATAATCCCGCTCGGCCAACGCCCGGATGGTGCCGCGCAGCTTGTCCGCGTGCGCGGCGAGCAGTTCCGATCGCTTCAGTTCATCCGCGGTGCCGAGCGCACTGAGGAAGTCGAGGTCCGGCACCTTGGCGTCCACGATGATGAGCCGGTCATTGGGCAGGCGGATGATCATGTCCGGCTTCTTGTCATCGGCCTGCGCCTGCTCGCTAAAATCGCAATGCACGCTCATCTCGGCGGCTTCGACCACGCGGCGCAAGGTCTCCTCGCCCCACTTGCCGCGCGCCTGATTCGAGCTGAGGACGCGCCGTAGTTGCAGCGTTTCGGTCGAAAGCGTCTGACTCTGCTGCGCGAGGGATTCGAGATGTTGCCGCACTTCGCCGAGCGTTTTCGACTGCGTGGTCTCGCTCTGAGCCAGCCGCTCCTGATACGTCTTCAACTGCGCCTCCAGCGGCTTGACCAGCGTGGCGATGGCCTCCTGCCGTTGGGAAAGATCGCCCTTCGCGGACTCGGCGAACTTGCCGAGCGTTTCGTTGGCGAGGCGGAGAAACTCCGGCTGCGTCTGCTTGAGCGCATCGGCACTCAACGCCTTGAAAGCTTCACGCAAGTCGGCCAGCGCTTTTTCCTGCGCTGCTCTCGCCTCCTGCAACTGTCGCTCGTGCAACTCGCGCTGTTCGGCGAGCAGTCGGTTCGCAGCCTGAAGCTGCGCCTGCGTGGTGGCGAGTTGATGGCCAGTCTGCGTGAGCTTCGTGTTCGTGTCGCCCAGTTCCGCCTCGCGCTGAAGCAAGGTCTGGCGCGCCTCTGCCACCGAGCGTTCCGCCGCCTGCTGCCGGGCATCCGAAGCAGCGAGACTGGCGCTGGCCTCCGCGAGTTCCTTGCGCGTGCGCGCGAGATCGCCGTCGCGCTGCGTGAGTTGCTGGCGCAACTCCGCCTCGAGCAGATTGACCGTCGCCAGCGACGTGTCCGCGCGTTCGGGCTTCAGCCGCGAACCGAGCAGCCAGCCGATGACCACGCCCAGAACGACGCCGAGTAGGAGGTAAAGCAAAGGTTCCATGCGAACGTGTGCTCAGGCCAGTGGCTTGACCAGATGCTTCTCAAAATCCACGACGAGGAAGCGCTTTCCCTTCTGTTTGACTTGATGGCCTTCCGCCTCTAGTCGCGCGCGCAAGCCATCAATGCCACCGGGATACTTCGCGTTCACCTCGCCGCCGGCCTTAAGCGTGCGCCAGTAGGGCGTGATGCGCTTGGTCCCGCCCGCCTCCGCCTCTGCCGCTGCGTGCGCAGCGATCCACGAGAAGATGCCCGTGGTCATCGGGCAGGCGAAATCAGTCTTGTGCTTCGTGGCAAGCGCGTCGCGCAGTTCGTTGATGGTCACGAGGCGACCCTTGGGCACGCGCTTCATCAGCGCGTCCACTTCCAACGGCGCCGGGATCACGAACCTGCCCTCGCCCCAGCGCTTCGTGAGCTTGCCGCAGACCTGGGCGACCTTCGGCAAGCCTTTGCTGTCGGCAAGCTTCTCGCGCCAGGTCTTTTTGAATTTCACGGCGCTGATTTTATGAGGAAAGCAGGAATGCAGGAAAGGAAAGAAGGCACGGAGGTGAGTATCTTTCCTGCCCTCCTGCCTTCCTAATGGAATCCGTCCCCTCATCGCTCAGAAGTGCGCGATGACTTCGATCTCCACGCTGGCCGCGCGCGGCAGGGCGGCGACCTGGATGGTGGAGCGTGCCGGGAAATCCGCCGTGAAATACTGGCTGTAGATTTCGTTCATGCCGGCGAAGTCGGCGAGGCTCGTGAGGAAGACGGTGCTCTTGACGACGTTTGCGAAGGTCAGCCCCTGATCGTCGAGGATGCACTTCACGTTCTCCAGCACGCGGCGGGTCTGGTCCTTGATGTCGCCGGGGACGAGCTGGCCGGTGGCCGGTTCCAGCGGAATCTGGCCGGCGCAAAACAGCAGGTCGCCGACGCGGACGGCGTGATTGTAAGGGCCAACGGCGGGCGCGCCCTTGGTGGGTTTGATGATGGTTTTAGTCATGCGGCGCGAGAGTGAAGCAGTGCCGCTTGGAAGTGCCAGAAAGAATTCTCCGGCTACTTCTTCAGCGCCTTGGCCACCGCTTCCTCCAGCGCTTCCCCGCGTAGATTCTTCGCGATGATTTTGCCTTCGCCGTCGAGCAGGTAGGTCGCGGGGATGGAGTTCACGCCGTAGACGCCGGCCAACTTGTTCTGCCAGCCCTTGCCGTCGTAATACTGCGCCCAAGTCATCTTCCGGTCGGCGATGAACTTGTCCAGCTTGGCCCGGTCGGAGTCGAGGCTGATGCCGACGATCTCGAAGCCCTTCGCGTGGTGTTTCTCGTAAGCCGCGAGCACGTTCGGCAGTTCGCCGATGCACGGCCCGCACCACGTGGCCCAGAAATCCACCAGCACGACCTTGCCCTTGAATCCCGCGATCGAGAGCGGCTTGCCGGCGAGGTCTTTCTCTTCGAAGTCCGGGAATTTCGAGCCGACCGCGAGCATGCGCTGGATTTCTTTCGAGGCCTTCTGCTTCTCCATGCTGCTGAGAATACTGTCCACCGCTTGCGCCGGCTTGGTGTCGGGGAAATCCTTCTTCACCTGGGTAAGGAGGGGGAGGGCCTTGGCCTCGTCGTCGAGCACCTGGAGGTAAAGCAGTCCCTTCATGAGGAGCACCTGCGCCACATCATCGGTCTTCTCACCCTTGTGGGCGGCGAGAATCTTGTCGAACTCGGGGAAATGCTCGGCCAAGTCCTTCTCCGTGTTCTTGCCGGCCTTGAGCTTGGCCTGAATCTTGGTCACCACTTCCTTCAACTCCTCTTTCGCGTCGCTCGCGCGGGCGTGGCTGGTGAGCAAGAGCAGGGACATCGCGAGGGCGATCGAACGAGACAGGGTTTTCATAGGAGAAATATCTGGCGGCGGCATGACATCATCCGCCCCCGCGTGCCGCAAGCCCAATCCACGGGCCTCAGATGCGCTTTTCATCCGCGTCGATGTAGTCCACGAAGCACTGCAAATCGTCGCGGTGGCCGAGGCCGGACTGCTCTTTGCGCATCTGGAGACGAGCCTTCAACGCGGGGTCGTCGCCGCGCCCGTAGTCGAGGACAGCTTGATTGAAAGCCGCCTTTTCCTCGGCCGACTTCTTCACGTTCTTCGCGATCCAGTCGCAGACCTGGCCGTCGGTGATGCTGTCCTTTACCACCGCAATGAACTGCTCCGGCGTCACGCCGGCAGCCGCACACCATTTCGCATCGAAACCCTTGTGGGCGAAGTTTTCCTGGTAGTCAGCGTGGAGCTTTCCGGCGAGGTGAAGGCGGACCTTGTCCACAAAGCGCGGCAGGTATGCCCAGCCGGCCATGACTTCGCGGGCGCTGCGGGGATAGATGATGGCGTTGCTCATGCGTGGGATTCTCGGCGGTGGGGCGGGCCTGTCACTGGCGGCTGAGAAGATGACGCGCGAAGATCGCGAAGGCGGCGAAGGAATTCATCCCGCCGGTCCGCCCGTCCCTCCTTCGCTCGCGTCGCGGTCTTCGCGCACATCTTCACGAACCGAACAGCTTGGTGAAATTCGTTTCCACCTGCGCCGCGAGTTCCGCCAAGGGCGCACCTCGCAGTTCCGCGACGAAGCGATACACCGCCGCGAGATTCGCTGGATGATTCAAAGACTCGCCGTTGCGCGGGTCCGTGAGCGGATGCGCGTTCGCCGCGTCGGGCAGGCGCTGATCCGGCGCATCCGTCTCGATCAACAAACGGTCGAGCGGAACGACCTTGAAGGCTTCACGCTGGCGGGCCTTGCGCGCGTGCATGAAGTAGCCGGGGAAGCTGAAGTGCGCACCAAGCTTGGCCAGCGGTGGGACCATCTTCGCCGGGCCGCCGTAGCTGTGCAGCACGAAACCGCGCGCGGGCCGGGCGTGAGTGCGGAGCAGCTCCAGCATTCGTCCCCACGTCTGCAAGCAGTGCAAGCTCGCAGCGAGGTTGCGCTCGGCGGCGAGAGCGAGCTGCGCGAGAAAGACTTCCTCCTGCCCGTCGTATGGCAAATCTGGTTTCCAGCGGTCCAAGCCACTCTCGCCGACGACTGCGCCAGGCGTGCCTTCCAGAAACTCGATCAACGTCTCGCGCCAGCGGGGCGTGCGCTCGTATAGATACCACGGGTGATAACCAAAGCTCGGCACAACGAGGTCTGGAAATTCCCGCGCCAACGCCGCGACGTGCGGCCAGTCCTCCTCACACGAGCCGTTCACGACCATCCGCGCCACGCCCGCCACGCGCGCGGTCGCCACGAGTTCCGCCTGCCGCCCGGCGAAGCGCTCGTCCTGCAAGTGATTGTGCGCGTCGTAGAAGTTCACGGCGGACTGACGACTGCCTCGGCGCACGCACGGATGCGCTCCCACACACGCGACAGCACATTGCGCCGGTTCGCGGTGAGATGTTGGTTGATGCCGACTGGTTCCAAAAAATCCGGTGGTAGCGTCAGAATTTCCGCCGCCATCGCTCCGCTGTAGAAATCGCACAGTAATCCCGCCACCGCGCGGACAATCTGCGAATCCGAATCGCACTGAAAGTGACAGCGCCCGTCACGCGACTCCGCCACGAGCCAGAGATTCGCTACGCATCCGGGCACGCGCTGCGCGTCGGTCTTCAACTCCGCAGGCAGCGTCGGCCGCTGCCGTGCCTGTTCCACGAGCCATTGCAAACGCTCCTGTGGATGCCGGAACTTTCCGAGTTGCGCTAGGAGCGCATCACGACGCGCGGCGAGCGGACGGGGTGCGGCAGTTGGCTCAGTCACGAGCAGGGGGAGATCAAGGCGGAACCGCGAACATCGCGTGCCTCAGGCGAGCGCCGGCTCCGCCGGCTTGAGCGGGGGAGTCTCGGTCGAGGTGGCTGACGCACCTCGCAGTTGCTCAATGATGAGCGGCAATTTTGCCAGCAGATAGTCCACGTCCTCCGTCGTGTTGTAGATGCCCAGACTGAAGCGCACGGAACTCTTGGCGCGGGCCGGCGATAGCCCCATCGCGGTGAGCACGTGGCTGGGAGCCAGCGATCCCGTGGTGCAGGCCGAACCGCTGGAAACGCAGATGCCTTCACGCTCCAACAGCACCAGGATGCCCTCGGCCTCGCAGCCGCCGAAGGCAAGATTGCTGGTGTTCGGCAGTCGCGCATCGCGTCCGCCATTGCGACTGGTGTCGGGGATGGTCGAAAGGATGGTTTGCTCGAGCCGGTCGCGCAGGGCGCGGATGCGGGTGTTCTCGTCCTGGATGGAGGTCAGTGCCAGTTCGGCGGCTCGCCCGAACCCGACGATGTAGGGGACGTTTTCCGTCCCGCCGCGCCGGCCTTTCTCCTGCCCGCCGCCGATCAAATAGGAGTGATAGGGGGCGGTGTAGCGGCAGTAGAGCAACCCGACGCCCTTGGGCGCGTGCAGCTTGTGAGCCGAGAGGGAGAGGAAATCCACCCCGAGTTCGTCCACGTCCACCTTGAGCTTGCCGGGCACTTGGACGGCGTCGGTGTGGTAGAGCACGCCCTTGCTGCGGCAAATGGCGGCGATCTCCTCCAGCGGGAAGAGCACACCCGTCTCGTTGTTCGCCCACATGACGGACACGATGGCGGTGTCCGGCCGGATGCTTTTTTCCAGCAAATGCAGGTCCAGCGAGCCGTCCGACTCGACCGGTAGGAACGTCACGTCGTAGCCGCGGCGCTTGAGGTAGTCACCGAACTTGATGTTCGCCGAGTGCTCCACCGCCGTGGTCAGGACATGGCGCTTGGCCGGCTGGGTGACCAGTGCGCTGTGGATCGCCGTGTTGTTGGATTCCGTGCCGCAACTGGTGAAAACGCTTTCGCGCGGGTCGGCCCCGATGAGCGCGGCCGTCTGCTCGCGGGCCAGGTCCAGATCTTTCACCACCTGATTGCCGAACGAGTAGGCGCTGGACGCGTTGCCCCAGCGATCGGTCAAGAATGGCATCATGGCCGCGACCACCTCCGGGGCGACCCGCGTGGTGGCGTTGTTGTCGAAGTAGAAAATCCGGCGCTGGCTCATCAAGGTGCCGCCGGCCTGCCGCCAGCGGAAGCGTGAGTCTAGGAACGAAACGCGAAACTGCAAGAATCGATTCGCTCGCTGTCGACGAACGGGTCGGCTGCATTTGCGCGATTGTCAGCCAGGGGAAAACGACTACAGTTGCGCGCAATGAATCGGCGACTCCTCGCGACAACGAACCCCCGCCGCCCGGCCACGGGCTTCACGCTGATTGAATTGCTCGTCGTCATTGCCATCATCGCCATCCTCGCGGGCATGCTGCTGCCGGCGCTGGCCAAGGCGAAGGAGAAGGCTAACTCCGCGAAGTGCTTGAACAATTTGCGTCAGGTTGGCCTGGCGGTGCTGCTCTATGCCGAAGAGTCGGACGGATTTCTGCCTGGCCCGGTGAACCGCGGCGTCCGCCACCCAGTAGCCAACCCCGGCGTGAACTATCTGAGCAATGCCACCCTCCCGTTTGCCCGCTTCATCCCGGCGGGCAATTCCAACAGCACCGTGTGGGCCTGCCCCAGCAACCGGGGCGCAATGGAAACCGTCAACGTCAGCGGCAATGCGCCGCGCATGTCCTTTGTCCTGAACAACCGGGGGGCCGCTGCGCAAGTGACCAACCCCAGCCTTATGTTTGGCGATCCCACCCCCGCCGCCGGGCCACCCATTCCGACCAAGCGGCTGGCTCTGCTGGTCGCCGCCGGCACCACCGTTGCGACCGGTCAGGACATCACCTCGCATTCGGACATCTGGATGATCAGCGACATTGACGGGGTGAACTATTCGGACGCCTCCGCAGCCAACGGCACGCTGGCCGTGTCTGCCACTGTGCCCATGCCGCACACGGGGGGAAGAAACTACAACTACTTCGACGGGCATTCGGATTACCGCAAGTCCTCTAACCTGCCCGTGAATCCCTGACCGCCGCCGCCGACTGGATCGTGGTCAGGGCTTGCTCCGCGCTTCTCCCGGGGCCGGCAGCAGTTTCGCCGGCAGGATGTCATCGGGTCGCGCTTGGAGCACCCCGCCCTTGACGCTGACCACCCCATCCTCACCCAGCACCAAGCCCGGGCGCGCACCCAGCGCCTGATACGTCTCCCGAACCAGCAGATCGCCCCGTGGACTGACGACGCTGCGGATGAATTGCCGTCCGCCTTCAGCTTGGTGGAGAACATGCAAATTGCTCAACCGATCCAACCGGGTCGGTGGCTTGTCACTCCCCGCCATCCGGCCCAGCTTCAGTTGCCGGAACACCGTCTCCCCCGAACTGTCGGACACGGTCACGTAGAGGCGCATCTCTCTTGGCTCGGTCAGGGTCAATTGCTGGAGGGCATATTTGCGCACCTCTGGCGGAGCATCGCCCTCCACCCGGGGCAGGCCAAACTCCTGCTCCATGAGCTTGTAACCCGGGACGATGTTGAACGAGAGCGGTTCGGCCGTGACCGGAGCCTGGCCCCCTGGGTATGTCATTGAGGCAGCCACCCGATACAGCCCCGGCCGGCGCAGATCGAAACCCGGCGTGATATTTATCACGGTCTTGGCTGCATCGGTGTGCTTCACGGTGAACTGCGCGTTCACCGCCAGCGGTTGAAGCCGGGTCACGGGGCTGCCCTCGCCGGTCGGCTTGAGCGTGCTGGTCACAGTGAAATCCAGCCAGCCGTCCTCCGGCCTGAAGGTCAGCGGTGCGCCGGAGTTGTTGAGCAGTGCGATTTCGACCTCGATGGCTTCGCCGGGCAGAAACAGCTTTTGTT
>JBJTAU010000341.1:0-5614 GCA_046090965.1 Limisphaerales bacterium
ATGAGCGTGTGCCCCGCGGCTTTGACGAGGGGGTCGAGATACTTGGTCGCGTTGCCGGAGAAACTATTGCCCACAGAAAGCAGGCGGACGGTTTTGGCGGACTGGGCGGGCGCGTCCGCCGCCGGCAAACGGCAGAGCAGGCAGACCGCGACGAGGAGGAAGGCGAGACGGTTCATGTGTTAATCAAGCTGACGGTAAACACACTCGGGATTGGCGGACAGCGAAACTATCGTCGCAACAAGGTCAGGGCGACACTTCCCTGACGACCCGGAAGCCGGCGTGGCGGCGGCAGAGGCCGGGGAAAATTGGGAAGCGTTGCGCACTGCGGGCGAACGACCAGTCGTGATACCAGTCGCCGCCGCGGATGACTTTATCCTTCCCAGTGTCCGGCCCGCGCGGGTCTGTCTGCGGCGTGGCGGTCGGCGGCCCAAACCAGTCGGCGCACCATTCCCAGACATTCCCGTGCATGTCATGGAGACCAAAAGCATTCGGGCGAAAGCTGCCAACCGGAGCCGTGAACACGTGCCCGTCACGTCCGGCGATGGCGATGCGGTCGGGGAACTTCTCCTTCCCCAGCGCGTCCATGATGTTGCCCATTTCCACCAGCTTGTCGGCGTCGTTGCCGTTGGCGAACGCCGTCGTCGCGCCGGCGCGGCAGGCGTATTCCCACTCGGCCTCGGTGGGCAGGCGATAGACAAGTTTCTCTGCCGTAGAGAGCCACTGGCAGAAGGCGACAGCGTCGTTCCACGAGACGTTCACGACCGGGGGCTCGTCCGTCTGCGCGAAGCCGGTGAAGCGCCACGAGAACCGTTTGTCCGGGCCGGCGAGCAACTGCTTGGTCTCATCGAACCCATAGCCGCCACGGATGCCGCGCTCGGCATCGGTCTTGAAACCCGTTGCCTCGACGAACCGCCGGAACTGCCCGCGCGTCACCTCGAACTGGCCGAGGAAAAAGTCCCGCGTGATGCGGACCTGACGCTGCGGTTCGTCCATGCGTCGGCCCTTCTCCCCGCCGGCGAACCCATCACGAACTCGCCCGCTGGGATGCGCACCAGCTTCAGGCCGATGCTGTTGGTCGCCACCTCAATGCCCGACGCCGCTCGCAGCGGCAGCGCGACCAGCAAGGCCAGGCAAACCTGAAGGCGACGCGAGTTCATTGGAAACGGGACGTATGCTAAGGCGCAACCACGCCAGCGCAACTTCGATTGGGCTGCGCGTTGCAGCACGTTACCAAACGCGGCTACTCCAGCCGCCCAAACATGATGCGTTCCTTGCGGCTCGGGTCGCTGTCGCCCTGCGTCACGCTCACGTAAATCACGCCGGCGTGTTCGCGAAAGGTTGGATACTGAAACGACTTCACCGTCTCGAAACGATATTTGCGCTCCCAGTTCGCGCCGTCGCGCGAGACATCAAGGGTGAAGATCGAGCGGTTCACGCCCGCGATGCGCGCGCGCTCCTGCCAGCCGAGGTAGTAGATGCCGTTGAAGCGGTCGAAGGTCGGGCGCGACGCCGCGCCGTTCGTGACGAAGCTGCGGTGCGCGTTCGTGGTCCAGCTCACGCCGTCGTGACTCGTGGTGAACGTGTAGTTCTGATTGCCCGCCTCCTGCCGGCAGATGGCCATCCACGTGCCGTCGGGCAGGCGGTTGATGGCCGCCTCGGTGAGCTTGAGTTCCGGCGGCTCGTTGAAGTGGCCGACGATCTCGAACGTGTCCATCGCCGCGTTCAGCGTCGCGAGCGCGTTCTGGCCGGCGGCGTAGTTGTTCATGCCGACGTAGTGTTTGCCGTCGAAAACCTTGATCGGGTCGAAGAGGTAAAGGCCGTAATCCTTCGCGTCGCGCTTGAAGCCGTGCTTCACCGCGTCCTCGAAAAACGGCTTCGGCTGCAAATCGAACGTGCCGGCGGCGGTCTTGAGTTTCGCACGGTGAATCGTGTCGGCGAACGCGCCGCGCTGAAGATCAAAGTCGCGAAACCAAATCTGCGACTGGCGTTTGCCCGGCTCCTCGCTCGCGAAGAAACAGCGCAGCGTGCGGTCGTCCCGCCGCAGCGCGCGCGGCACGAAACACGCGCCCGGCAGCAGCGTCTCGTTCGCAAACGCCTGCCCGCCTTTCGCGACGAGCAGGTTCGTCTCGACCGTGAGTGATTTGAGGTTCACCACCGCGAGCGTCGCGTAGATGTAGGGCCACGACGGCGCTTCGCCGGCCTTCACGTCATTGGCTTCGGCCACGATGTAGGCGCGACCATTCACGAGGGCCATCTCCGCGTCGTGCGCGCCCTTCACCTCCGGCAGCGTGACCTTCACGAGGCCCGCCAGCACGCGGTCGCCCGCGGCCTTCGCATCCCAATCAGCCGGGAGAATCTTGGCAGGTGTCGCATCGGCCACCTGCGTCACCCGCGAGACGATGACTTCGCGCCGGGGCCGCGAGATCGAGTAGAGCAAGTTCGTCTCGACCGGATCCCACGCGAACGCCTGGCCTTCCGCGCTGATGGGAATGGTAGCGGTCCATTCGAGCACCGCGCCGGTCGCCGGGAAACCGAGCACGTAAAGCTCCTTCGCGTCGTGCCCCGTGACGAACAAGTTCCCGCCCGGCCCGAATTCACCGCCCGACGCGCTGCTGCCAGCGAACCGCTGAATCAACTCCGCCGGAAACGACCAGCTCGCGAGCAGCTTCCAGCTCGCATCGAACCGCTGCACCACGGACCGCGCCGGGTCGCTGGTAGATTTGTAATGCGCGAAGCACGCGAGCCAGCCGCCAGCCGTGGCGGGGAAACGCTTGTCGGCGCTTTCCGGCAACGGCACCGCCCACGTAAGCGAACCCGGCGGCTGCTCGAACCGCTGCGCGCCGACCGGCTGCATCGTCGCCGTGTCCCAAATCTCGACCGAACTTTCCTCGGGACGCTTGGGAAAATTCGAGTGCGCGCAATAGAGCCGCCCACCGATGACGCCGCCCGCGTTGAGATGCTGGATGCGCCCGCCCTTCCCGCCGTCCCAGCCCGCCACGCGCGTGCCGGTGTCCTTCCGGTATTTGCCGAGCGTGTGGTTGTCGTTGACGTAAAAAAACTCCGCGTCCACCGCCACGCCCTGGTTCGCCTCCGTTGCCTTGAACCGCCGCAACTCCTCGTGGCGCCACCCGCCCGCGCCAGGGATGGCGGAAGAAGCGGGTTGGTTGCAAAGAGCGCAAAGAAGGACGAAGGCGATACGGACAGAATGAAGCATGACTCGGCGCAAGATTGTAGGATCGGCTGATCAGCGCAAGCAGGTTGGAGTCTCATTGCGACGGGCGACGCTACGCCTCAGAACGCAGTGGGAGGCTGGACGAACGGTTGGCCGAGTCGGCTCCTGACCCTAAGGCTGGGGCTCAGCGCGTCTGTCGCTCGTTGCCGCCGCTGATTTGGCCGGGCTTGGTTGTCGCGCGGCGCTCCACCTCGGCGAAGACGCGGAGGAAGTTTTCGCCGAGGATTTTCCGCACGTCGGCTTCAGAGTGGCCCCGCTTGAGGAGTTCGTAGGTCAAGTTCGGGAACATTGAGACATCGCGCAGGTCGGCGGGGACGAGGGAGATGCCGTCGAAGTCCGAGCCCAGCCCGACGTGGTTCACGCCCGCGACCTTGATGATGTGCTCGATGTGGTCGATCACCACGGACAGCGGCGTGACCGGGAGTTTGTCCTCCATCAGCTTGCGGCGCTCGGCGCGGAAGCGCGTGCGGTTGTCGCTCCACCGCGCGCGCAGGGCGTCAATCTCGGGCTGGAGTTGCTCCAAGATGACGCTGTTGCGTGGGTCAATGTAGCCGGGGTAGAAGTTCACCATGGCGATGCCATCCTTGGCGGCGATGCGCTTGAGCAGGTCGTCGGGAATGTTACGTGGATGCGGGGCGAGGGCGCGGGCCGAAGAGTGCGAGGCGATGATGGGTGCGGTCGAGAGGTCGAGCACGTCGCTCATCGTTTTGTCGGAGACGTGCGACACGTCCACCATCATGCCAAGCCGGTTCATTTCGCGGACGACGGACCTGCCGAATTCGGTCAGGCCGTTGTGCTGGGGCGGCGCGGTGGAAGCGTCGGCCCAAGTGGTCGCCTGCATGTGCGTGAGCGTGAGGTAACGCACGCCCAACCGGTGGAAGGCACGCAGCGTCGCTAGCGAGTCCTCGATGGCCGCGCCGTTCTCGGCTCCGAGCAGGGCGGCGATGCGGCCGGACTGCTTGGCCGCGCGGATCTCTGCCGCCGTGGTGCAGAGGACGAGGTCGTTCGGGTGCCGCTCGATTTCGCGGTGCGTGGCGTCGATCACCGCGAGCGCGCGGCGCGTGGCGGCGTTGTTGGTCACGAACTTGTGGTCCACGAACACGGCGAAGAACACCGCGCTCACGCCGCCCTCGCGCAGGCGGGGCAGGTCGGTGTGGTGCTTGCCGGCGGAAGGTGTGGCGAGGTCGTAGCCGTCGTCGGTCAGCGCGCCGGTGATGTCGTTGTGGCCGTCCACAACGATCGCGGAGCGGTGCAACGCGAGCGCGCGCTGCCAGAGCGCTTCATCGCGAGGTTCGGCGACGGGGGCGGAGGAGGCAGAACTGGTCACAAGCATGCAAAGCATAGCCGCAAGGAAGCGAGGGAATGCCGTTCCAGCGGACATGGGGGCGAAGCGTGGCGGAATGAAGGCGGGTTGCCCAGCCGATTTGCAGATGTGAGCGCGGCCTTCAGGCGCAGAATTCTCGCTTCCGAAGAGTGCCGGCGATGCGAGATGCGCTTTCGACAGCTCGGCTTTCTGCGGGCTGAAGCCCGGGCTCCCTACGCCCCCAGGAAGTCAAACACTGCCAGCCTTCCGCCCTCCTCCAGCGACAGCAGCACGCGCAAGCCGGGCGTCAACTCCACCGCGTGGCCGTGGCGGAGGTAGTCCGGTTGATCGACGAGTAGCATGTCAGCGTTGCTCTGGTTCACAAGGAACCACTTGCCCTGATGGAAAGTGAAATACGCCACCGGGTCGCGCTTCGCGTCCAGCGGCGAGACATTCGACCGCGCGTGCCACGGGTAGAGATACTGCCCGTTCCAAACCGTGAGGGCGTGCTCGTCGGCCTTGAAGTCCAGCGTGTCACTGCCGGGGCGCTTGATGTGGCGCAGGAAGCTCGCGACGGGCACGGGGGCTGACAGTTTCTTTTTGCTGAACGGGCATTCCAACGGCAGCCCCGGCGCGACGATAAACCAGTTTCGTCCGTCCGGGCTGGGATGAATCAGGTCGAGCGTCTTCTGCAAACCCTTCTCCCACTCGCTGGCCGAGGCGCGCAGGTGCGGTGCGTGCAAGCCCACCACGAACGTCTTGACGAACAACTTTTCCAGATACGGCCCGAGCCGCTTCACGGGAATTTCTGGCGCGGGCTTCAAGTGATTGCTCGCGTCTTGCGGATGCTCCACGTAGAGCGCCTGCGCGCCCATGCTGAGGAGGTCGTCTTCCTCCGGCGACCGCGTGCTCCGCACCTTCGGGCCCGCGAGCGGATGCCGCAGCAGCAGCGTCTCGTAAATCAGCACCGCCAGCGCGTGCAGGTCCGTCTCGATGCTCGGCTGTTTCCGCCCGGCGACGACTTCCGGCGCGATGTAACCCGGCGTGCCCATCACCGTGGGCGGCGCAAGGCCGGGCAC
>JBJTAU010000342.1:0-4052 GCA_046090965.1 Limisphaerales bacterium
CGCCGTGTCCGCCGCCGGGCGTGCCGCGGCGAATCCCGCCGATGCCGACTCGATGAGACAACTGCTCCAGGCCGAGGGACAACTTACTGCGGGACTCAGCCGCTTGCTTGCCGTGGCCGAGGCGTATCCCGACCTTAAAGCCAACACGAACATGATTGCGCTCCAGGAGGAGCTCACGTCTACGGAGAACCCCATTGCCATTCCAAGGCAGGCTATCAACGACGCGGCGACGGAATACAATAACAACCGTGCGGTGTTTCCCTCGAACCTGATCGCCAACACGCTCAACTTCACAGCTGCCGAGCTGCGGAAAGTGGAGAACGCCGCCGAGCGCCAGAACGTCAAGGTGTCGTTCTAACCACCGCGCGTCGCGGGAAGCAGCATGGACTTCTTCGCCCGCCAAGAAGCCGCGCGTCGAAGCACCGGCCGAGTACTGGTCCTTTACGGGTTTGCCATTGCGGCGATCATTTTGGCAGTCCATGCACTGTTCTCTTTGCTTACGAGCGGGGGAGCGCAATGGTTTACCCTCAGCACTTTTCCCGTTTCCTGTGGGATTACCTTATTGGTGGTGTTCGCTGGCGTGGGCGTGGGCAAAGCGAGCCTCTCAGCCGGCGGCCGGGCGGTGGCGGAGATGTGCGGCGGCCGGCCCGTGGAACCGGGCTCGCGTGACCCCGCAGAGCGCCGCTTCCTAAATGTGGTGGAGGAAATGGCCATTGCCTCCGGCGTGCCCATGCCCGCGTTGTTTGTGCTGGAGGATGAGCTGGGCATTAATGCCTTCGCCGCCGGGCACAACACGGGGGACTTCGCCGTGGCTGTCTCGCGCGGGTGCTTGGATCAATTAGACCGCGACGAGTTGCAAGGCGTCGTGGCCCACGAGTTTAGCCACATTCTTAACAACGACATGCGGCGTAATCTCAACCTCACCGGCTGGCTTTATGGGATAATGGGATTAGCTCTCATCGGCCGCATCCTGTTTGAGATCGCAGGCCGTAGCGGGCGTTCACGCAACAAAGACAGCGGACAGATTACCGCCGCGTTGTTTCTCTTTGGCCTCGGGCTGCTGCTGATTGGTTGGGTCGGGCAGTTCTTCGCCCGCGCCATTCAAGCGGCCATCTCTCGGCAACGCGAGCACCTGGCGGATGCCTCGGCGGTGCAGTTCACGCGCAATCCCGAGGGAATCGCGAACGCACTTAAGAAAATTGCCGGCTATCCCACCGGCTCGAACATCGCCAACCCGCGCGCCTCCGCCATGGCCCATATGTTTTTCGCCAGCGCACTAAATAGCCTCTTTGCCACACACCCACCGCTGGAGGAACGCATCAAACTGCTCGATCCTCATTTCAATCCAGAGCTCGCGCAGCTCCTTGCCGATGAGCCAAGCCGCTCCCGTGTGCCGGCGGCCGCTTCAGGATTCACCGGGGGTGGCCCACCACCCTTACCCCGCGCCGCGAAGGTCACCCGACAAGTTGGAAGCCTCGCCCCGGCGCAAATCAACCATGCCGCTGGCCTGCTCGCCGCCTTGCCCGCGCCCTTGGTGGCCGCGACACACGAACCACTCGGTGCGTCTGCGCTTGTTTATGGGCTGCTGCTGGATGCCGAGCCCGCCATCCGTGCCGCACAGTTGGCGCGGCTCCAACAAACTGGCCAACCGGCATGCTTGCGAGAGCTGAACCGGTTGGGGCCGAAAATAGCCGCGCTACCAACAGGTTCCCGATTGCCTTTGGCAAGCCTAGCCACGGCCGCGCTGCGCCGGCTTTCGCCGGCGCAATACACCCAAGTCCGCCGCGACGTGGACGCCTTGATCGAGGCGGACAATTCTGTGGACCTTTTCGAGTTTGCACTCCAAAAAAACCTGCGCCGCCACCTCGACCCGCAGTTCCTGCCAGCTCCAGCCCGCGCAACGCAACACTACCCAGCGGCAGCTCTACTACAGGACGGGGCCGTCTTGCTTTCCTGCCTTGCTCATCTCGGAGCCAAAGACAGGACAGCTCAAGCAGCCGCTTTCCAAGCGGGGGCGATGCAGCTTGGCACCGCTGCCGCAGGGTTGCGATTGCTACCATTGTCAGAGTGCAACCTTGCGCAGGTGGATGCTGCGCTGGATCGCCTGGCTGCCGCTGCGCCGCGGGTGAAGAAACTTGTGATCGAGGCTTGCGCGCATGCCGTGGCACACGATGGGTTCATCCATGACCGCGAGGCAGAGTTGCTCCGGGCCATAGGTGATTCGCTAGACTGCCCGCTCCCGCCGCTGCTTCAGGCCTAGCTAAACCGCTTGATAGCCTGGGGGTAACTTCTGAATGTCACTCTGTTGCGGCCGTAGTTTTTTGGATCTGTGGTAACTTCGGTCGGTTCATGTGACTTATCGGCAAGCGTTGCAAAAGTTCTTTAAAACCCTCGGTTTAAATGCAGCGTATTTAGCTCGTGAGCCTTACGACACCTTTGAAGAAGAGAATGCCGCAGTCCAGCACTGAACCGCGGAGCGTCCAGAAAGCAATTTCCTATCAGTCTCCCTGAAGCGCGAAGCGTCCAGAAAGCAAATTCCTATCAGTAAATCAAAAGAGAAAATGGGTTTTGGGAGTTGATTAGCTTGTAAATCATCAAATAAACAACGATTGAAAACCTAATGTGGTTCACATCGATGACCTTAAATTTTGCAGGAAGCAGGACAGCAGAGCATCGACTACGGCCTGAGTTCCCTGAACGACGACGATAAGCGCGGAGCGTCCAGAAAGCAAATTCCTATCAGTTTCCTCCGCCGTGGATACAGATTTCACTGCGAAACTTGTGGACGTTTATCCGCCGAGCGCGGACTTCCCCGGCGGCTTCGCTCTGAACCTGGAAGACGGCATCGTGCGGGCACGGTTCCGCGAGTCACTCAAATCGGAGAAGCTGATGCAGCCCGGCACCGTATATCCCTTCACGGTCAAGCTCTACCCGACCTCGAATGTCTTCAAGAAGGGCCACCGCATCCGCGTGGACATTTCGAGCAGCAACTTCCCGCGGTTCGACGTGAACCCGAACACAGGCGAACCCCTCGCCCAGCACCGCCGAATGGTCGTCGCCACGAACACGATCTTGCACGACGGCGCGCATCCGTCGCACATCCTGCTGCCAGTGATCCCGGGCCGGTGAGCCGCCGATTCGCGAACGAACGGACGTTGCGAGTGGACCAGCGGGTGTTTAGTTTCGCCGGACTTGCCATGAGTGAAATCACGACACGCATCGAAACCGCGCGCGGAAGCGCCGAGCGGCACTTGTCCGCAGAGCAACTGGCCGCCGGCTTCCACGCGCTGCCACCGGCTCCGAAGGATACTGGCCGGCTGACGCACATTGTCCGCCGCCCGACCAAGGACGCACGAGAAGTCCTGTCCCACGCGCGACTCTCGCCGGAGGCCGGACTGCCCGGCGACAATTGGAGCCAGAAACCCGTGCCCGATCCCGCCGCGCAGCTCACGGTCATGCAGTCCGGCGTGGCGGAGTTGATCGCCGACGGTCAGTCGCTCGCGCTCTTCGGAGACAACCTGTTTGTGGACCTCGATCTCTCGGTGGCGAACCTGCCCGTCGGCTCACGCCTCCGCGTGGGCGGGGCGGTCGTCGAAGTCACGCCCATGCCGCACGACGGGTGCAGCAAGTTCAACGCGCGGTTCGGCAGCGACGCGCTGCGCTTCGTGAACACCAAGCCCACACGGCACTTGAACCTGCGCGGCATCTACTGGCGCGTGATCGAGGCCGGCGACATTGAAGTTGGCTCTCCCGTCGTAGTGCTGTCGCGCGGTTGAGTGGGACGGCGGCTGTCGACCGTCGGACGCACCGTTTCAGCGTGCTCCAGTTGCTCCGCCAAACATCGACTGCCAGCAGATTGGTTTGCCCCCGAGCGGTCAAAGCACAGGCACGGGTGACCCCGTCAGTTGGTTCGCCCATTGCGATCACAGGATCAACCGGCGCTAGAACGCCGTGCGCTTGGCTTGGAGCAGCGGCTTCACCTCCGCCATGGAACGCTCCAAGGCAGCGAGCCGCAGGGCAACTGCGGTGCTGTCGCCTGCGTGGGCCAGGCC